>NZ_JBQYFW010000008.1:0-214671 GCF_056313565.1 Pseudomonas sp. 3B-A001-10F | reverse complement strand
GCTCAGCAATCGTTGGTTACATCTTTGATTTCTCGCGGAGTAACTTGTGATGCTGATAATCTTGTTGACTATCAGTCTGACTCCACAAGCACCCACACGAATTGCTTGATTCAGTTGTTAAAGAGCGATTGGTTAAGATTTTTCGTCTCAACCGAGGCGCGCATTCTACAGCAGCCTCATTTACTGTCAAGTGATTATTTTCAGAAGTTTTCGAAGATTTCTTCAACAACTTCAACCACTTGCGCTTCCGATCTCTCGTCAGCGGGAGGCGAATTCTACAGCGTTACACGCTGCTGTCAACACCTCTTTTTCAACTTCCTTTCGGCCTCGATGAACTGAAGCAACCTGCTGCCGAAACCTACATAACTCATTGAATCTCAAGGAGTTTTCCGTTTCGACTGCGCCGGAAGTGGGGCGAATTATAGACATCCTGAATCTGCCGTCAACCGTTAATTTCACTTTTCTATCAAAGCAGGCGAAAAAGCTCCCTCTATATAGACACAACTCCCATGCCTGATTCGAACTCAACCAGAAAGCCCTCCAAGAGAAAGCGCATATAAATTACGACTAGGCCTTGCCACGCCTGCTGATTGAGCGCTTCAAGACCATCGAGTATTAAAGGAGGGGAGTTTCAACAATAGATGGTGTCCCAGGGCAGGTTCGAACTGCCAACCTTCCCCTTAGGAGGGGGATGCTCTATCCAATTGAGCTACTGAGACACACGCTTTGTCGCAGCAGACGCTGCATGACGGACGGCGTGCATGTTAACCACCGAACCCCGATTTGTCATGTCGTCCGTTGGGCTTTTTAAGTGTAGGCAAGCGCCCCGCAATGCTGCGGGAAGAATTACCGTGCATTTTGCATGCTCACTGAAAAGCCACTATTGCAGATTGCAACCTGCAAAACTCGAAAAACCCGCTCAAATGCTTGTTTTTAAAGGACTTAACAGAGGTTAAACTGTTGGCACGACGGCTGCTTTGTCTGTTCTATCGAAGAACATTCGGAGCTACACCCATGAACACCACCCTTTTGCTTGCAAATGCAATTGCTCTTGCGGTTTTGGTGAGCTTCCAGTTTGTGCCCGAGTATGCAACACAGAAGCCGTTGGCCCAGCGCATGCCGCATTACTTGCAGGTACAAAAAGCACCCCAACTGGCGGTGCTGAACGATCAGGACACCTCTACCCCACAGGCCGTCAGTAACTCTGAGCAGGTGCGACCAGCACTGACCTCCGAACATCTGGTTTTTTGAAACATCTTCAGGAGTAAAACATGTCCAAGTCAGCTGCGGGATTTCTGATCCTCGCTCTATTGAGTGGCGTTGTGCATTTATCGCTGTTCGAGGGCGCTGAAATCACCCTACCCCTGATTGGCTGCGCCATTTTTGCCACACTATTTGTGCTGGCGCTGGCTGCGGGAAGAAAGATCAAATTTGATCCGGTTTTACGCTGAGCCTGATCAGACGCAAAAGATCACTGACGGCCTCCGCCAGCTCCCCGGAATTATCAATGACTACCGGCTCATCACTTGACCGCCTATCCTTGAACAACACATTGCGATCCAGTCTTGCGTCAATTTGCTCAAGCGTTTCTCGACCACGCTTGAGCAGACGCTCTCGCAACACCTCATCCCGAACTGTCAGCAAGACTGGCAGCAGCGCTGGATAGCGCTGCATTGCTTGACGCAGATTGGCCCGCGAACCATTGACCAATACATGCCGTCCAGCATTCAGCCATTGATCCATTTCCACTGGAATCCCGTAAGCGAGACCATTGGCACGCCAGGCCAATGAAAATTCGCCAGCGCGCTCACGCCGCTCAAACTCATCCGGTGTCACCCCAACAGCATCCTCCCCCACCGATTCGGCAGATCGCGTGATCACCCGACGCATCACCTCACAGTTCAATGCACGTAAGGGGGCTCGCGCAGCCTCGATCAAACTGTCCTTGCCTGACCCGGACGGCCCCATCAAGTAAATTAGCTTGCCATCCATCCTGAAAACGCCCTCCAGCAGGTGTATGCCACTAGTAAATCGGCAATTTGCCACTATCCTGTACAGGTAAGGAACAAGGATGCAGAACCCGCATAGCATGCACGTTCTGATGCCCTCGGACATCAATTGATGTGCAGCAGGAAGCGGACAAGGATGCGGACAGAGGTGAAGATTTCTAACCAGTCCGCATTTCTGATAATTGGTGCTGGCATTACGCCTTTACCCAGCTCAATATTTGTCACAGAATTGACGCCAATGATCTGGCAATTTTGAGGCATGATGCGGGCCTCTTAACAATTCAGGTTGAACCATTTGGCGCGGATGCTTGTCCTACCACACATCCTGCGGCCAATCCCGAGAACCGCTCCCCTGAACTAACCGGTTAAATATATGCGCCCATTGAAACAGGCAATTTATTCCAGCCGTACGGCTGACAAGTTCGTCGTACGTCTGCCAGACGGAATGCGTGAACGCATTGCCGAGGTGGCTCGCAATCATCATCGCAGCATGAACTCCGAGATCATTGCGCGCCTTGAGCAGAGTCTTATTCAGGAAGGTGCACTGGGCGAAGAGCTGAGCATGCGCTTGGACAGCCCGGAGCTGTCGTTGCACGAGCGCGAGCTGTTGCAACGTTTCCGCCAGCTGTCTCACCGTCAGCAGAACGCCTTGGTGTCCTTGATTGCCCATGACGCCGAAATGGCAGCAGACGCGTCCTGAGCCATAACGAACATCTCAAGCCAGCATAATTGCTGGCTTTTTTTTGCGCGGATTTTGAGTTTTCCCAGGCAAAAAAAAGCCCGCCAGATAGGCGGGCTGTTTCGCTGTAGCTGATCAGAGCAGGAATATTGTCGCCAGCCCGAGGAAGATGAAGAAACCACCGCTGTCGGTCATCGCAGTAATCATCACGCTAGCCCCCATTGCAGGGTCTCGCCCCATCTTCGCCAAGGTCATAGGGATCAATACCCCCATCAATGCGGCCAGCAACAGGTTGAGTGTCATTGCCGCGGTCATCACCACACCCAACGACCAACTTCCGTAAAGAAGATAAGCAACGACACCAATCACACCGCCCCAGACAAGGCCATTGATCAAGCCTACGGCCAATTCCTTGCGCATCAGGCGCGAAGTATTGCCGGTGCTTACCTGATCGAGCGCCATGGCGCGAACGATCATGGTGATCGTCTGGTTACCGGAATTGCCGCCAATGCCCGCCACGATCGGCATCAGTGCAGCGAGCGCCACCAGTTTCTCGATCGAGCCCTCGAACAGACCGATCACCCGCGATGCAACAAACGCAGTGATCAAGTTGATCGCCAGCCATGCCCAACGGTTACGAAGCGACTTCCAGACCGACGCGAAGATGTCTTCCTCCTCACGCAGACCCGCCATGTTGAGGACTTCGTTCTCGCTTTCTTCACGAATCAGGTCGACCATTTCGTCGATGGTCAGACGACCGATCAGCTTGCCGTTCTTGTCGACCACAGGAGCCGAGATCAAGTCGTAACGCTCGAACGCCTGCGCAGCGTCGTAGGCATCTTCGTCCGGGTGAAAACTCACCGGGTCGCTGGCCATCACCTCGGCTACTTGTTTGTCCGGATCATTAACCAAAAGGCGCTTGATCGGCAGCACACCTTTGAGCACACCGTCGTAATCGACCACGAACAGTTTATCGGTATGGCCCGGAAGCTCTTTAAGGCGACGCAGATAGCGCAGAACGACTTCGAGACTGACATCCTCACGGATAGTCACCATCTCGAAGTCCATCAGCGCACCAACCTGCTCCTCGTCGTAGGACAAGGCCGAACGCACGCGCTCACGCTGCTGGTTATCCAGGCTCTCCATCAGCTCATGGACGACGTCTCGCGGCAGCTCGGAAGCCAGGTCAGCAAGTTCGTCTGCATCCATGTCCTTGGCGGCGGCCAGGAGCTCGTGATCGTCCATGTCGGCGATCAGCGTTTCACGAACGGAGTCGGATACTTCGAGAAGAATGTCGCCGTCGCGATCAGCCTTGACCAATTGCCAAAGCGTCAGACGGTCGTCCAGCGGCAAGGCTTCAAGGATATAGGCGACGTCGGCAGAGTGCAGATCATCGAGCTTGCGTTGCAGCTCGACGAGATTTTGCCGGTGAACCAGATTTTCGACGCGATCGTGATGCGCGCCTTCCTGGCGATGAGTCAGGTCTTCAACGACCCGTTGACGCTGCAGCAGCTCGACGACCTGAGCCAAGCGATCCTGCAGGCTTTCTTGCGTTTTCTTTACTTCGATTTCAGACATAGGCGAACTCCACTCCCAGCAGCGGGGCACGCCGGAAGAATCAATCAGTCAATTCATGATTGGTGAAACGGGGTACTGAGTAACTACTGGGTAAGTCCATGGAATTTTTCCATAAGCCCCGGCGGGGCTGACGGGCGCAATGATACACCGCCTGACGGTTTAAAACGTTAAAAAATCGCGGGCGAAACAAGCGCTTGCGAAACAAACCTGAGCACTGTCCTGATCCTTGCTATGCGACGACTCATTCTGAAAAGAAAACACACCGACACTGAAAAATGTAGCGACTACCCTTGAGCATAGATCGTCATGGAGGACGTCGAATGCCCTTGAAAACATCTCACCTTGTACTCGCCAGCCTGCTCTGCGTGCCGCCTGGCGGAGCCGCCCTCACACTGCATCGTTGCGAAGCCGATGATGGCAGCATCACCTTCACCTCGATGAGTTGTGCGCACGGCGAGCGGCGCTCAGCACAGGAAGTTCACCCCTATTCCCCCGGATCAGTCGTGGCGGTGATGCCGGAACACAACCATGAGGAAATATCCGGGATGACAACAAAAACTCGAGCACTGGGGATTGTTGGTCACGCTGAAGACAGATGCGGAAACCTGATCGACGCCAGGCAACGTCGCGAAGCGATCATCAATCGCCGTGTCATTGCCGGCATGAGCCAACAAGATGTCGAGAGCGCGCTAGGTAAACCGGACAAGGTAAATATCCGAACATCGACGACGAGCTATCGATACGACCTCAAGCGAGGAGGTTCGGCTCAAATTGATTTTGACGAGCGAGGATGCGTGAAAGCAAAAGCCAAATCCCGGACAGCAAAAAGCCCGCGTTAAACGCGGGCTTTTTGGTATATGGTGCACTCGACAGGATTCGAACCTGTGACCGCTCGGTTCGTAGCCGAGTACTCTATCCAGCTGAGCTACGAGTGCATTTGTGTTTTTAGACCAGACCACAACTGGCTGAAACCAAGTTATTCACATTGCTGCAACTAACTCTTAAATGGTGCACTCGACAGGATTCGAACCTGTGACCGCTCGGTTCGTAGCCGAGTACTCTATCCAGCTGAGCTACGAGTGCATTTGTGTTTGTTAGACCAGATCACACCTGGTTGAAGCCGAGTCATTTACATTGCTGTAACTGACTCTTAAATGGTGCACTCGACAGGATTCGAACCTGTGACCGCTCGGTTCGTAGCCGAGTACTCTATCCAGCTGAGCTACGAGTGCATTTGTTGCGCCGCATTATAGCCCGTCTAATCTCTATTCCAACCACTTTTTCTATTAATTTCAACAACTTACAGAAAAAGCCAGATTACAACGTACTAAGCAAATAATGGCGGAGAACGGGGGATTCGAACCCCCGACACCCTTTTGAGGTGTACTCCCTTAGCAGGGGAGCGCCTTCGGCCACTCGGCCAGCTCTCCGCAACACGGGGCGTATCTTAACCAACCTTTTCCCCGTTTGCAAACATAAAAATCGATAAAAATTAATGGCTTGGTTCTTCGTCCTTCTCTTTCTTTATACGCAGGTAAATTTCCTCACGGTGCACGGCAACCTCTTTCGGGGCGTTGACGCCGATACGCACTTGGTTTCCTTTAACGCCGAGCACGGTCACGGTGATTTCGCCATCACCGATAATCAGGCTTTCTGCGCACCGACGAGTCAGAATCAGCATACCTTTCTCCTCACGCAATTCAGTTCAGGGACAACAGTCTGCAAAAAAAAGGCACCCGACCTACAACCGGAGCGATCGTAGCCCTACATGCCTGAGTATTGACCAGCGCGAGCAAAAGAACAGTTCAGGGCTCGCGCCATTCAAAAAATAAAGGGCGCGGTCAGACCGCGCCCTTCAAGAAACGGAATTACTCGCCCTGACGGGCCGGAGCATCCAGTTCGAAAGCCGTGTGCAGGGCGCGCACGGCCAGTTCCAGGTACTTCTCTTCAATCACCACGGAAACCTTGATTTCCGAGGTCGAGATCATCTGGATGTTGATGCTTTCTTTCGCCAGGGATTCGAACATGCGGCTGGCCACACCTGCGTGAGAACGCATGCCGACGCCGACGATCGATACCTTGGCAATCTTGGTGTCGCCAACCACTTCACGGGCACCGATCTCGCGAGCGGTGTTTTCCAGCACGGTCTGTGCGGCCTGGTAGTCATTGCGGTGCACGGTGAAGGTGAAGTCGGTGGTGTTATCGTGCGCGACGTTCTGCACGATCATGTCGACTTCGATGTTCGCGGCACTGATCGGGCCGAGAATCTTGAACGCCACGCCCGGGGTGTCTGGCACGCCACGGATGGTCAGCTTGGCTTCATCGCGGTTGAAAGCGATGCCGGAAATGATCGGCTGTTCCATGGTTTCCTCTTCATCAATAGTAATGAGGGTGCCCGGACCCTCCTTGAAGCTGTGCAGTACGCGCAGCGGAACGTTGTACTTGCCGGCGAATTCCACCGCACGGATCTGCAACACCTTGGAACCGAGGCTGGCCATTTCCAGCATCTCTTCAAAGGTAATCTTGTCCAGACGCTGAGCGACCGGCACAACGCGCGGGTCGGTGGTGTAAACACCATCAACGTCGGTGTAGATCTGGCACTCGTCAGCCTTCAACGCGGCAGCCAGTGCCACACCGGTGGTGTCGGAACCGCCACGACCGAGAGTGGTGATGTTGCCGTGCTCGTCGACGCCCTGGAAACCGGCGACAACGACAACGCGACCGGCTTTCAGATCACCACGAATCTTCTGGTCATCAATCTGCAAGATACGCGCTTTATTGTGCGCACTGTCCGTCAGGATCCGCACCTGATTGCCGGTGTACGACACCGCCGGCACGCCGCGCTTGATCAGCGCCATGGCCAACAGGGCAATCGTCACCTGCTCACCAGTGGAAACGATCACATCCAGTTCACGCGGAACCGGTTGAGTGTCGCCACTGATTTGTTTGGCCAGATCGATCAGACGGTTGGTTTCGCCGCTCATTGCAGACAGCACAACCACCAGGTCATCGCCGGCATCGCGGAATTTCTTAACCTTGTCGGCGACCTGCTCGATTCTCTCGACAGTACCGACCGAGGTGCCTCCAAATTTCTGTACGATCAAAGCCATTTCAAAGCCGCCTCTGCCCATGAAGGGCGCCCAATAATCACTCGAACAGCCGCCGGGCCCGCCACTAGACTGCGGGCCGGGCGGACTGCCTTATAAACCCTGCTCGACGAATGGAACGGTCAGCGCCAGTGCGCCATCCAGTGCGCCGGCGTCGATACCGCCGCCCTGCGCCATGTCCGGACGACCACCGCCCTTCCCGCCCACTGCCGCAGCAGCCTGCTTCATCAAATCACCGGCTTTGAGTTGGCCAGTCAGGTCCTTGGTTACGCCTGCAACCAGTACGACCTTTTCCTCATGGACACTGCCGAGCAGGATCACTGCGCGGCCGAGTTTGTTTTTCAGCTGATCAACCAGCGCCAGCAGCGCCTTGCCGTCCTGACCATCCAGACGTGCGGCCAGAACCTTCACACCCTTGACGTCCACTGCCGAGTTCGACAGATCGTCGCCCGCGGCGCTGGCAGCCTTGGCCTGCAACTGCTCCAGCTGCTTCTCCAGTTGGCGGTTGCGCTCCAGCACGGCCGACAGCTTGTCGATCAGGTTGTCGCGGCTGCCCTTGACCAGGCTGGCCGCTTCCTTGAGTTGTTCTTCTGCCGCGTTCAAGTAGGCCAGTGCCGCAGCACCAGTGACTGCCTCGATACGACGCACACCCGAAGCCACACCGCCCTCGCTGATGATTTTCAGCAGGCCGATGTCGCCGGTACGGTTGGCGTGGATACCGCCACACAGCTCGACGGAGAAATCGCCGCCCATGCTCAGCACGCGCACGTTGTCGCCATACTTCTCGCCGAACAGCGCCATGGCGCCTTTGTTCTTCGCGGTTTCGATGTCGGTTTCTTCGGTTTCAACCGCGGAGTTCTTACGGATCTCCGCGTTGACGATATCTTCCAGCGCTTTGATCTGTTCCGGCTTGATCGCTTCAAAGTGACTGAAGTCGAAACGCAGACGCTGGCTATCCACCAACGAACCTTTCTGCTGAACGTGCTCGCCCAAGACCTGACGCAATGCAGCGTGCAGCAAGTGCGTGGCCGAGTGGTTCAGCGAAGTGGCGTGACGCACTTCGGCGTCGACGTGAGTTTCCACCGGAGCGCCAATGGTCAGGCTGCCCGAATCCAGCACGCCGTGGTGCAGGAAGGCGCCGCCGGTCTTGGTGGTGTCACGTACGTCGAAACGCGCGTTACCTGCCTGCAGGAAACCGCAGTCGCCGATCTGGCCGCCGGATTCAGCGTAGAACGGCGTCTGATTCAGAACGATCACCGCCTCTTCGCCTTCATTCAAGACGTCGACCGACTGGCCATCTTTATAGATAGCGACAATTTTTGCCGAACCGCTGGTGTCTTTGTAGCCGGTAAACTCGGTGGCGACATCAACCTTGACCAGGGTGTTGTAATCCAGACCGAACGAGCTGGCCGAACGCGCACGAACACGCTGGGCTTCCATCTCACGCTCGAAACCGGCTTCGTCGACCGTCAGGCTGCGCTCACGGGCGATGTCGGCGGTCAGGTCCATCGGGAAACCGTAGGTGTCGTAGAGTTTGAACACCACGTCGCCCGGCACCACGGTGCCTTTGAGTTCCAGCAAATCCTGCTCGAGGATCTTCAGGCCGTGCTCCAGCGTTTTGGAGAACTGCTCTTCTTCAGCCTTGAGCACACGTTCGATGTTGCTCTGCTGCTTCTTCAGTTCCGGAAACGCTTCGCCCATCTCGGCGACCAGCGCCGCGACGATCTTGTAGAAGAAGCTGCCGGTGGCGCCCAGTTTGTTACCGTGACGGCAGGCGCGACGGATGATCCGGCGCAGCACATAACCGCGACCTTCGTTGGACGGCAGCACGCCGTCAGCAATCAGGAAGCCGCACGAACGGATATGGTCGGAAACAACCTTGAGCGACGACTGATCGCCATTTTCGCAACCGATGGCTTCAGCCGAGGCCTTCAGCAGGTTCTTGAACAGGTCAATGTCGTAGTTGGAATTGACGTGCTGCATCACCGCACTGATCCGCTCCAGGCCCATGCCGGTGTCGACCGACGGCGCTGGCAACGGATGCAACACGCCATCGGCGGTGCGGTTGAACTGCATGAACACGTTGTTCCAGATCTCGATGTAACGGTCGCCGTCTTCTTCCGGCGAGCCCGGTGGGCCGCCCCAGATGTGGTCGCCGTGATCGTAGAAAATCTCGGTGCATGGGCCGCACGGGCCGGTATCGCCCATGGTCCAGAAGTTGTCGGAGGCGTAAGGCGCGCCTTTGTTGTCGCCGATGCGGATCATGCGCTCGACCGGCACACCGATTTCTTTGGTCCAGATGTCATACGCTTCGTCGTCGGAGGCATAGACAGTGACCCAGAGTTTTTCCTTCGGCAGTTTCAGAACGCCGGTCAGGAAGGTCCAGGCGAAGGTAATCGCGTCGTGCTTGAAATAGTCGCCGAAGCTGAAATTACCGAGCATTTCGAAAAATGTGTGGTGACGAGCGGTATAACCGACGTTTTCCAGGTCGCTGTTCTTGCCACCGGCACGCACGCATTTCTGGCTGCTGGTCGCGCGGGTGTACGCACGTTTTTCCTGGCCCAGGAAGCAGTCCTTGAACTGGTTCATCCCCGCGTTAGTGAACAGCAGGGTTGGGTCGTTGCCCGGAATCAAAGAGCTGGAGGCTACACGGGTGTGGCCTTGCTCTTCGAAGAAGCGAAGGAAGGCTTCACGGATTTCTGCGCTTTTCATTAGGTTCTTCCACGGAGGCTGCGGCCAAAGGCCTGTTCGAAACGTCAACAGACGAAGCGACGGCAAAGGGCCGCATTATATCGGCCCTGCGCGCGGGGTACAGCGTGTTTATACGATAGAAACGGTCAATTGGACGGCTAACGCTGTCACTTGCGCGAAAACTCGACGAATGTCGCGATCACTTGCTCGATTTGCGAGCGATTGACGTCCATGTGCGTGACCATGCGCAGACGCGCGGCAGCGCTCAACTTGACCCCGCGCTCGGCGGCAAAGGCCTTGATCGCTTCAGCTTTTTCACCCATCTGCACATAAACCATGTTGGTTTGCACCGGTTCGACGATGAAACCTGCTTCACGCAAGCCCTCGGCCAGTAACTGTGCGTTGGCATGGTCGTCTGCCAGACGATCAACATTGTGGTCCAGCGCATACAGCCCCGCCGCTGCCAGCAGCCCGGCCTGACGCATGCCGCCGCCAACCATTTTGCGCAAGCGACGAGCCTTGCCGATCAACTGCTCAGAGCCACACAGCACTGAGCCCACCGGCGCGCCAAGGCCTTTGGACAGGCACACCGACACCGAATCAAAGTACTGAGTGATTTCCCGGGCATCGACGCCCAGCTTGACTGCCGCGTTGTAAAGACGCGCGCCGTCGAGGTGCAGTTGCAAGCCTTTGTCCTGAGTGAAGCGGCGGGCGCGGGCCAGATACTCCAGCGGCAGCACTTTGCCCTGCATGGTGTTTTCCAGCGCCAGCAAACGAGTCCGGGCGAAATGGAAGTCGTCAGGCTTGATCGCCGCCGCGACCTGATCCAGATCCAGCGAACCGTCGGCCTGCACTTCCAGCGGCTGCGGCTGGATCGAGCCCAGCACCGCCGCGCCACCGCCCTCATATTTGTAGGTGTGCGCCTGCTGGCCAACGATGTATTCGTCGCCGCGCTCACAGTGCGCCATCAACCCCAACAGATTGCTCATGGTGCCCGTCGGTACGAACAACGCGGCAGCAAAACCCAATCGCTTGCCCAGTTCGGCCTCGAGGCGATTGACCGTCGGATCTTCGCCGTAAACGTCATCACCGGTGTCCGCTGCGGTCATCGCATCGAGCATGGCGGGAGTCGGTTGGGTGACGGTGTCGCTGCGAAGATCGATAACGCTCATGAACCTGGCCTCTAATCAGCAGGGGAAATCCCTTTACGAAGTTGAATTACTGCGGTCATCGCTCGGATTAATCAACCCTTGCGCAAGGAAAAGTCGTTTCGAACCGCCAGAAAATTCGATGGCAATCATCAGAAAGGCGCAATGCACACAGCCACAATCTGTGTTAAAAACGCTGCGCCGCCCGAGAAAGGGCGGCAAAAACGTTCTCAGGGCGGGGTGCAATTCCCCACCGGCGGTAATTGCGCGCAATGCGCATAGCCCGCGAGCGCTTGACGACGAACACAGCTTGGGTTGTGCGCGATGGCAAGGTCAGCAGACCCGGTGTGATTCCGGGGCCGACGGTCATAGTCCGGATGAAGAGAGAACGGGATTAACGCCAAAGGGCCGTCCGCGCGATGTTGTGCGTGTGCGCACCCTTGAATCCCTTTCGATTCATAACGCCCTGTTTTTCACACAAACAGGAGTCAGAACATGCAACCCACCGCTATCGACAGCAAAAGCAAACACCCTAACGGCGAGCGCGTCGCGTTCATTCAGGCCTGCTGGCACAAGGAAATCGTCGACCAGAGCCGTAAAGGCTTCGTCGCCGAAATGCTTGCCTTGGGTTATCAGGAATCGGACATCGACATCTTCGAAGTCGGCGGCGCTTTTGAAATGCCTCTGCACGCCAAGTTGCTGGCCAAGACCGGTCGTTATGCCGGCATCGTCGCCGCAGCCCTGGTCGTGGACGGCGGCATCTACCGTCACGAGTTCGTCGCTCAGTCGGTGGTCAGCGGCCTGATGCAAGTGCAGCTGGAAACTGAAGTGCCGGTGTTCTCGGTATCCCTGACGCCGCATCACTTCCATGCGGGCGACGAACACCAGAAATTCTTCTTCGAACACTTTGTGCACAAGGGTCAGGAAGCAGCACGCACTTGCGCCGATACGCTGCGCAAGGTTCGCGCACTGCGCCGCACCGAGCCGCATGCTGTAGCGGTCTAAACACGATGAGTGAGATCTCTGGTCTCACTCATTCCCCTGTGGGAGCGAGCTTGCTCGCGAAAGCGGATTGACAGCCAACTTAAATGTTGAATGCCCGATTGCATTCGCGAGCAAGCTCGCTCCCACAGTGGTTCTGTGTAGACCTTGCGATTGAGGTCAGGCGAGGTTTTCGTCGGTGGCCGGCACGATCAGGATGCCCGCGCGCAAGCCGTTCTTGACCTTAGGATTGGGAAAGATGATGCGTGCTCCCTCTTCCTCAATGACCCAACGGGTATTGGCCAAATCCTCGGCCAGCACGTAACCCACTTCCAACTCTGAAAAGTTTTCGATGTCCTGCGGCAGGTTCAGACGGAATGCATCGCTGTGCTTGATGATTTCCCGGGCGACGCTGAACAGCTGCAAACCGTCCAGCCCCTGCTCCGCCATCTGCGGCTCGTTGCCTTCAATGATCTGTTGCAGACGGGTTTCCAGCAGCGAGACATTGACCCCGTCGTTCTGCCCGAACGGCCGCGCCTTGCCCAGTTCCAGCGTAAAAGCCTCGGCACCGAGCTTGTCGTAGGTGTACGAGCTGAAGACGATCGACGGTTTGTTCTGCAACAGCACCGCTTCCATTCCGGCAGCGCGCAGACGTGCCAGCTCCAGACGCGAATGCTGACGACCTTCCTTCCACGGATACAGCGCGAACTGCTCGATCTTCGAACCGCGAATCGCCGTGTGCAGGTCATAGTGCAGACGCTGGCGATCCGGCAGGCTGAAGAAACTCGCCGCCAGACGCTCCAGCTCACAGGCACGCAGCGCTTCGCTGCCACTGCTTTGTTCATGACGGCCGTTGAACAGCCGATTGACGTCCTGCTCGACGAAACGCTCGCCCTTGCGAATCGCTTCCGGGTTGCCGAACAGGAACAGAATGCGTGCGCGCGGCTTCAGATCGCCGCGGGCGATGTCGTGCAGCAGCCGGTCAAGCAACTCGATCGGCGCTGTTTCGTTGCCGTGAATACCTGCCGACAGCAGCAGGTCCAGGCCATTGTCGCGTGCTTCGGGTGGCCGCACTTCCAGCGCACCTTCGCTCAACCAGCGCATACGCACGCCTTCGACAGTCAGTTGAGTCTTCTCCGCCGGTTCACGGCCGGCGAGGGTCAGTTCAAGCAGTTTGCCGAGGGCGAGCATAGAGCGGTTTCCTTAGTGATCGTGGTTGCAATCCGGGCCGTGCACGTGGTCTTCGTCGTCGCCGACGTCAGCCGGTTCCATTTCCAGTTGCAGACTTACCAGATTAGTCGCCAATGGGCGCAGCAGCAGGTTGGCGTACTCGGCGTCACCTTCTTCAACGTCCACGCCGATCAGCAGTTGGCCACGGCCGTCCTGCTGGATCCACAGCTCTTTGCCTTGCCACATGACCGCGACGCGGGTGCACGAGGTTTGCAGTTGCGTGCCGTCGGTGTCTTCAAGGATCAGCTGCAGGGAATCGCTCATGTTTTTACTCTCTTGGTGAGACAAGCCGCGCGCCGCGTTCAGGCGACGCGCCGGCCATCAATTGATCTGGAATGGATAAACCGCGCCCAGTTTAAGGATTTGCGTCAGTTCATCCAGTGCCGTCCGGCATTCAAGCAGCAATTGCGGATCCGCCAGATCGGTTTCGCTCAGGCGGTCGCGGTAGTGCTTTTCAACCCATGCGGTCAACGAACCGTACAACGGTGGCGTCATGATAACCCCTGGGTTGACCGCCGCCAGTTCGGTTTCGTTAAGCGCGACGCGCAGTCGCAGGCACGCCGGGCCACCACCGTTCTGCATGCTTTGCTTGAGATCGAAGACTTTCACTTCGCGGATCAGGCCGCCGGAGCTGGTCAGACTTTGCAGATACGCCCAGACGCGCTCGTTGGCCTGGCACTCTTGCGGCACGATCAGCAACATCGAGCCATCAGGACGCGAGAGCAACTGGCTGTTGAACAGGTAGGAACGCACCGCATCATCCACGGTGACTGCCGAACGCGGCACACACACGGACTGGAAGTTGCCCCCGACTTTGGCGAGCTTGCTTTGCAGTTCGGCGAGCATCTGATCGGTCTCGAGGAACGCGTCCTCGTGATAGAACAGCACTTCACCGTTACCGACGGCGATCACGTCGTTGTGGAACACGCCCTGATCGATCACGTTCGGGTTCTGCTGCGCGTAAACCACGCCTTCGTCACGCAGACCGTGCAGACGCGCAACGGCTTGCGAGGCTTCGAGGGTCTGGCGCGCCGGATATTTCTGCGGCGCCGGGTAGCGATTGTCGAAGGCACTGCGACCGAATACGAAAAACTCGACGCCCGCTTCGCCATATTCGCGGCAGAAACGTGTGTGGTTGGCCGCACCTTCGTCGCCGAACTGCGCCACTGCCGGCAAAGCGGCGTGATGGGCGAAGTGCTGCTGATTGGCGAACATCGCGCCGAGCACGCGGCTGGTGGTCGGGTGCTCGATGCTGCGGTGGTATTTGCAGTTGAGGTTGGCTGCAGTGAAATGCACGCGACCGTCTGCGGTGTCGGCACTCGGGCTGACAGTCGCGGCGTTAGCCACCCACATGCTCGACGCGGAACAACTGGCGACCAGCAGCGGCATCGCCTCTTTGGCGGCGCGCTCGATCACTTGCGCGTCGGTGCCGCTGAAGCCCAGACGGCGCAGAGCGGCCACGTCCGGACGTTCCTGCGGTGCGAGCACGCCTTGCTGAAAGCCCATTTCCATCAGCGCTTTCATCTTCGCCAGACCTTGCAGCGCCGCTTCCTTCGGGTTCGAGGATTGCTGGCTGTTGCTCTGGGAGGCAACGTTGCCGTAGGACAGACCACCGTAGTTATGGGTCGGCCCCACTAGACCGTCAAAATTGACTTCATAGGATTTCATCAGCGAGGCTCCACGAGAATCTGTTGTTATAGGCTTCAGTAACTATTCTTTTAGACCGAGGCGCGGCCTTCGCGAGCAAGCTCGCTCCCACAGGATTTATGTTGAACACAAAATGTGTGAACACCACTGAATCTGTGGGAGCGAGCCTGCTCGCGAATGGGCATCACGCCATTTTCACGCCAGG
Source organism: Pseudomonas sp. 3B-A001-10F (assembly GCF_056313565.1). Lineage (NCBI taxonomy): Bacteria > Pseudomonadati > Pseudomonadota > Gammaproteobacteria > Pseudomonadales > Pseudomonadaceae > Pseudomonas > Pseudomonas sp. 3B-A001-10F. The sequence goes on along the minus strand of NZ_JBQYFW010000008.1, from coordinate 199,396 downwards.
CGTCAGGGCAGCAGGCAACACCAGGCTTGGGGTTTCCAGCGAGGCCACCGGGTACGCGCAGTAATCCGCCGCGTAATAGGCGCTGGCGCGGTGGTTGCCCGAAGCGCCGACACCACCAAACGGCGCGCTGCTCGCAGCGCCAGTCAGCTGCTTGTTCCAGTTGACGATACCGGCGCGGCTTTCCAGCCAGAACTGCTGATAACGCGCTTCAGAATCCGACAACAGACCTGCGGCCAGGCCGTAAGCAGTGTCGTTGGCTTCAGCGATCGCCGCTTCGAAATCGGTGTAGCGGATTACTTGCAGCAACGGGCCGAACAGTTCTTCGTCCGGGCGATCGGCAACTGCGGTGACATCGAGGATGCCCGGGGTCAGCAGCGCGGCCTGGGCCTGCGGCTGAGTCATTTCCAGCAGTGACACGGCGCCGTTGGCCAACAGATGTTCTTGAGCATCCATCAGCGCTTTCGCCGCGCCGAGGGAAATCACCGAGCCCATGAATGGCGCTGGTTGCTGATCGAATGCACCGACCTCAATGCTCGCACTGACTTCCACCAGACGCTTGAGCAGACTGTCGCCCCACGCGCCTTGCGGCACCAGCAGACGGCGTGCACAGGTGCAACGCTGACCGGCAGAGATGAACGCCGACTGAATGATCGTGTAAACCGCCGCATCCAGATCCGCGACCTGATCCACCACCAGCGGGTTATTGCCACCCATTTCCAGCGCCAGAATCTTGTCCGGACGCCCGGCAAACTGCTGGTGCAGATGGTTGCCTGTGCGGCTCGAACCGGTGAAGAACAGGCCGTCGATGCCTGGGTTCGCCGCCAGCGCGATGCCGGTTTCGCGCGCACCTTGCAACAGGTTCAACACACCCGCCGGCAGACCGGCTTCGATCCAGCACTTGACCGTCAGCTCGGCGACTTTCGGGGTCAATTCGCTAGGCTTGAACAGCACGCTGTTACCGGCCAACAACGCCGGCACGATATGGCCGTTCGGCAAATGGCCGGGGAAGTTGTAAGGGCCAAACACCGCAACCACGCCGTGCGGCTTGTGGCGCAGTACGGCGGTGGCGTCGCCCAACGGGCCGCTCTTCTCGCCGGTACGTTCGCGGTAGCTCTGCACCGAGATCGCGATCTTGTTGACCATGCTGGTGACTTCGGTCGCGGCTTCCCACAACGGCTTACCGGTCTCTTCACCAATGGTGCGAGCCAGTTCGTCAGCGTGGTTTTTCAACGACGCGGCAAAAGCCTCAAGCACAGTGATGCGCTCTTCCAGCGTACGACGTGCCCAGCCTGGAAACGCCTGACGCGCAGCTTGCACAGCCGACTCAACCTGCGCAGCCGTGGCACCCTCCCCCGACCACAGCACTTGCTGGGTCACCGGGTTCAGCGATTGAAAGGCTTCGCCCTGGCCGGCCAGCCACTCACCTGCGATGTATAGCGAATTCATTATTTCGACTCCCGTGCAGCGGACAACGCCACGGCGCGCACTTGATCGCCAGCGTTGAGTTGAAGACGTTTGGCGGTCTGCGGATCGACCACCAGGGTGCCGGCAGCCAGACGCGCCGGCGCAGCAGTGATGCGGCAATCTTCGCGCTTGCGGTTATGGATGATGAACGGCGTGGCGTCTTCGCCCGGCGTGCCAACGGCGAGCACCAGCGCTTCACTGTCACGCACTGCGCGGATCTTGCCGGTTTCGCATTCGATGGCCGGACCTGCGTCGAAGATGTCGACGTAACCCTGGTAGCTGAAACCTTCGCTCTTGAGCATCGCCAAGGCTGGCTCGGTGTCCGGGTGCACCTGACCGATGACGTTACGTGCGCCTTCGGAGAGGAAGCAGGTGTACAGCGGGAATTTCGGCATCAGCTCAGCAATGAACGCCTTGTTGCCGACACCGGTCAGGTAATCGGCCTGGCTGAATTCCATCTTGAAGAAGTGACGACCGAGACTTTCCCAGAACGGTGAACGGCCGGCGTCATCGGACACACCGCGCATTTCGGCGATGATCTTGTTGCCGAACAGCTCAGGGAATTCCGCGATGAACAGCATCCGCGCCTTCGACAACATGCGACCGTTCAGACCGTTGCGGTAATCGGCGTGCAGGAACAGCGAGCACAGCTCGGAATTACCGGTCAGGTCGTTGGCGAGGAACAGCGTCGGAATCTCGCGGTAGATGTTCAGCTCTTGCGAAGCGCTGACGGTCAGGCCGACACGGAAGTTGTACCAAGGCTCACGCATACCGACCGCGCCAGCAATGGCGGAAATCCCCACCACGCGACCGTCGTCGTCTTCGAGCACGAACAGGTAGTCCGCGTCGCCACGGCCAGCTTCGCCGCGAAAGGTCTTCTCGGCCCAGCCGACCCGGTGGGCCAGACGTTCTTCGTTGGCCGGCAACGTGGTCAGGCCGGTGCCGGTGCTGCGGGCCAGGTCGATCAGAGCGGATAAATCGCTGCTGCGTACGGGACGAACAATCATGCTATCTCCTCAAACGGGCCGCCTTCGCCACCCGTGAAACTCGCTAAGGCGTTAAACCGCCACCAGGCGCACGCTGGCACCTTCACCGACGCCCAGGGCTTCGGCCGCTTCCAGATCCAGAGTCACCGGTTTGCCCGGTGCGTAATCCAGCTCCAGCAACACCGCGCGGTAATCCTGCAACTGCGCGTTAGCCACTAGATACTGGCGCCCGGCACCTTTCACCGGCTCGCCGATCTTCACCGGCACCACGCGGCTCTGAGCGATCGAACGGATCCCCGACACACGTGCATGCAGGGTCGGGCCACCGTCGAAAATGTCGATGTAGTGATCGGTCTCGAAGCCTTCGCGCATCAGGATGTCGAAGGTGATCTGCGCACGCGGGTGCACCTGGCCCATCGCCTCTTGGGCGGAATCCGGCAGCAGCGGTACGTAGATCGGGTAATGCGGCATCAGCTCGGCAAGGAACGTACGGCTTTTCAGCCCGCACAGGCGTTCGGCTTCGGCGTAATTGAGGTCGAAGAAGTTGCGACCAATGGCATCCCAGAATGGCGAGTCGCCGTTCTCGTCGCTGTAACCGACGATCTCGGTCACCACCGAATCAGCGAAACGCTCCGGATGGCTGGCAACGAACAGCAGACGGCCACGGGAGTTGAGTTCCGACCACGGCGAACCGACCAGCTCGCGCTGCACGTAGAAACTGGTCAGCAAGCTGTTGCCAGTCAGGTCGTGGCACTGCGAAAGCACGTGGATCTTGTTGTGGATCTTCAGCTCACGGGAGGCATGCACGAACGTCTCGTTGCGGAAGCTGTAGAACGGCTCCGAGTAACCGGCCGAAGCAACAATCGCCGAGCAGCCGACCAGCTTGCCGGTGGCGGTGTCTTCGAGGACGAAGAAATAGCTTTCCTCACCGTTGAAGCTCACTTCGGCAGCAAACGAGGCTTCGCTCGCGGCGATCTTGTCGCTCAGACGTTCCACGTCATCCGGCAAGGAAGTGACACCAATCGGGCTGTCCGCAGCCAGACGCTGTACCTCGCCCAGATCAGCCATTTGCGCGGGGCGCATCACCAGCATGGTGTCACTCCTTTCTCTTATAAATTCACAGAAAAAAACACCGGACACTGTGGGAGCGAGCTTGCTCGCGAAAGCGGTGTACCAGTCAGCATAGATGGCGACTGAAACTCCCTCTTCGCGAGCAAGCTCGCTCCCACAATGAATCTCACCGGCATCAAAAATTGGGTTCGACGCCTGAAAAACTCCAGGCGCCGAAGGGTCTATCAGGCTTGCGTCAGTGCAGCAGCAGCGCGTTCGAAGCGGTCCAGACCAGCATCGATATCGGCGTCTTCCACCACCAGGCTCGGGGCGAAACGGATCACGTCCGGGCCGGCTTGCAGAATCATCAGGCCTTCTTTTTCAGCGGCGTTGAAGATGTCTTTGGCCTTGCCTTTCCAGGCATCGCTCAGCACGCAACCGATCAGCAGACCGAGACCACGCACCTGAGTGAACAGGCCGTATTTCTCGCCGATCTGCTCAAGGCGCGCCTTGAACTTGTCGTGCTTGGCGTTCACGCCGTTCAGCACTTCAGGGGTGTTGATCACGTCGATTACCGCTTCAGCGACCGCACACGCCAGCGGGTTGCCGCCGTAGGTGGTGCCGTGAGTGCCGACGACCAGATGTTTGGCCAGCGCTTCGGTGGTCAGCATCGCCGCGATCGGGAAACCGCCGCCCAAGCTCTTGGCGCTGGTCAGGATGTCCGGGGTCACGCCGTAATGCTGGTAAGCGAACAGCTTGCCGCTGCGGCCCATGCCGGTCTGCACTTCGTCGAACACCAGCAGCGCGTTGTTCGCGTCGCACAGTTCGCGGGCACCTTGCAGGTAAGCCAGTTCGGCCGGCAGTACGCCGCCCTCGCCCTGGATCGGTTCCAGCACGACCGCGCAGGTCTTGTCGGAAACGGCGGCTTTCAGCGCGGCCAGGTCGTTGTAAGGCACGTGGGTGATGCCGGTGATTTTCGGGCCGAAACCGTCGGAGTACTTCGACTGGCCACCGACGTTGACGGTGAACAGGGTACGACCGTGGAAGCTGTTCAGCGCCGCAATGATTTCGTACTTCTCAGTGCCGAAACGGTCGAACGCAACGCGACGGGCCAGCTTGAACGCGGCCTCGTTGGCTTCAGCGCCCGAGTTGCAGAAGAACACGCGCTCGGCGAACGTGGCATCGATCAGCTTGTGCGCCAGGCGCAGGGCTGGTTCGTTGGTGAACACGTTGGACACGTGCCACAGCTTGTTCGCCTGTTCGGTCAGTGCACCGACCAGCGCCGGGTGCGCATGGCCCAATACGTTAACGGCAATCCCGCCGGCGAAGTCGATCAGCTCGCGGCCGGCCTGATCCCAGACGCGGGAACCGGCGCCACGCACCGGAATGAAAGCGGCAGGCGCGTAGTTGGGAACCATTACCTGGTCGAAATCGGCGCGTTGTACCGCAGCGTGCTCAACGGACATCGGAGTCTCCTGAAGAGGAACACTCGCCTGAAACTGGCGAGCTTGGTGAGGATTGTAAGGACAGTTTTCAGCCCGGCCTTGTCGCCAAGCGACAACTTCTTATAGCGCAAACCCCGGATTTTCCCGGGTTTACGGCAATGCGACATATAGCGTCGCAAAGGCGCAGTTTAACTGGCACCGTCGATTTGCGGCAGGCTGCAGAGAATACCAACTCAACCCTGCGACAAAGATATAAATATGTACCGCACAAGGGTGGCCGGTTCCTGATTTGCTGCGCGTTCTTTTCAACGCCAAGGAATGGCCCATGCACCTGACTCAGCGACACCCTCCGACAGCCTCGACCGCCACGAACAACGCGCTGCATCCAGACGATCATTACCTGCCGCTGAAAAATGCCTTGCCCGATTGGCTCGGCGCCGCGACACCGACTCGCCGCCTGGCACTCACGAACAGCCTGCCGCGCCTGTCCCTCACTCTCCAGTCGGCACCTGCCGAGCAACATCAGCAGATGAATAGCCTCAACGCCACGCAATGGGCCGCGCAAAGCAAGGTCGATCAAAGCCTGGAACACTTGCAGGACGCCAGCACCTTTGCCGAGCCCTTGCTCCAGCAAGAACTGAAAAACCGTTTCGGTCTGGACCTGGATGTGCGCAACACCTTCGTGCGCCTGTACATCCCCGCAACCACTCCGTGGTTTCCGATCCGCACCGGTACGCGCGCCTGGACCGTGTCGTTACTGGAGGCCGCGCTGCACAACTTCGAGGAATCGGAAACCCATAACGACGCCTTCGAAGCTGACTCGACCTTCGTCACTCGTCCCACCGTCAGCGGCCAGTTCAGTCCCCTGCCGGCGATCAAGGCGAAAATGAGCATCGCCGCTTTCACCCGGTTGTGCCGAAGGCTGGACATCGGCGCGCGATACAAGGCCCATCTCGAAGACAACCTCGGCTATACCGATCCAATGGTGGCCACCGTACTGCGCAACAAAATCGATGACAGCCAGAAAGCCGCGATGAAAGCCGCCCTGCAGTGGGCGCGGATGAACCGCGATGTGTCGGAAAGCTATTTTCGCTTGATCGATGCCGTGCTCGACGGCATGAAGGGCCTGTACATCAGCGGGGCAGCGGTGTTGTGCCATGACATGGGGATGCTGTGCGCACCGCTGACCGGTATCGTCGTGTTTGCCCCCGACCTGTACGCCTCGCGAGACCCGGCACGGGTGGTGGCTTATGTCCCCGATGATCCCGAGCACCCCTTCAAGGAATACGCCTCGACCTACGACCTGGTCGCCGAACTGACCCGCCAGTTGCGCTCGAAAGACTACCAGCAGTTTTTCAGCCGATTCGTGAACCACGAACATCGAGGTGTTTTCTTCAGTACCCTCAATAGCCGCTTGAGCCAGATCATGTGGCACCCGCCCGAGTCCGGCAGCTCGCTGCCCGCATGGCGCGACACCGCTGTCGAGCGCCCGGATCTGCAAACCACGCTGACCGCGTTCCATGACAATCTCTGGCAACACATCCATCACGCGAAACTGAACAAGATCTTCAATGACGCCCGGGTGATCGCCGTACCCACCGCGGTGGTCGACCAGAAAGCGCGCTGGGCCTTCTGGGACTCGGTGAGCAACATCATCTCCACCATCGTGCAGACCGCCGCGCTGATCGTTGCACCGTTCGTGCCGGTGCTGGGTGAAGCCATGATGGCGTACATGGCCTATCAAATGCTCGATGAAGCGTTCGAAGGCGTCATCGAGTGGGCGCAGGGGCGAACGACTGAAGCCTTGGAACACTTGATGGGCACCGTGGAATCGATGATCCAGTTGGGCCTGTTCGCCGTGGGCGGCAAGATTGGCGCGGCCGAGTTCCGCAAGATTTTGCCCAAGGAAGTCGTGGCGTTCATCGACCGCTTCAAACCGGTAAAACTGGCCAGTGGCAAGACCCGCTATTGGGAGCCGGATCTCGAACGCTACAAGCATCCGCAGGTTCCAACGGCAGATTCGCAACCCGATGCGCTGGGTTTGCACACGCATCAGGGCAAGCGCCTGCTGCCCTTGGAGGATGCCCACTTTGCAGTAAAAGAAAGCCAGGTGCCGGGGCAGTACCGCATCGAACACCCGAGCCGCCCCGACGCTTACCAACCGGTGGTGCGCCACAATGGCGAAGGCGCCTGGCACACTGAACTCGAGCAACCGCTGGAATGGGATGGCGAAACGGTTCTGCGCCGTATCGGTTCTTCCGTCGAGAGCCTGTCGCCGAACGAGCGCGAAACCGTCTTGCGGATCAGCGGAACCAGCGAAGACGCGTTGCGCAAAATGCATGTCAATCTGGAAAAAGTCCCGCCTTTGCTTGCCGACAGTATCCAGCGCTTCAAGATTGATCAGCAGTTGCAACGCTTCATCGATCAGCTCGACAGCAATGTCGCCGAAGAGTTTTTGCGCGCTGATCCGGTCACACAGCTGCAGGTGCTCAGTGAATACGGGCGTTGGCCAGGCGATAAGTGCCTGCGTCTGCTCGATCGACAAGGGCAGCAGCTGTGGCAATCGTCTGCGGACGCAAGCCTGCCCGTGACCGAACTGCGCCAGGACAGACTGCTCGGTGACGACGTGCTCAAAACCCTGCTCTATAGCCTCGACGAGACGCAGATCAAAGCCTTGTTGAACGAACCCTTTGCGGGACCGACGCAGTCCGTCGAGGTACGCAGCCAGAACCTGCGCAAGCAAGTGGCCGATCTCGCCAAACGCAACAGAAGCGCGCTGTTCGAGGCGCGTTATCAGGCCCTTCAGCACCTCGATGATCCGCTGGCGGCACGACTCAAGGCCCACCCTCCCGAACTGCCGGCCAGCATCACCCGCGAACTGCTCGATACCGCGACCGGCAGCGAACTGTTGCAGATCAGCGAAGGACAATTGCCCGCGCGCCAGCAGGCACTCATGCAGATGGCCAGTCAGGAGGTGCGCGTTACCCGCGCCTATGAAGGCCTGGAGCTGGACTCGGTGAGCAATTCCGACTCCGACTCTCTGGCGCTGCACAGCCTCAAATTGTTGCCGGGCTGGAGCGGCGATGTACGCATCGAGATCCGGGACAGGCGCTACGAGGGCCCGCTACTGGACACCATCGGCCGTGAAGATGCAGCCGCACACAAGGTTCTGGTTCGCCGCGACGATGGCCAATATCAACCTTACGACGATCGTGGGCAGCAGCTGCATTCGTTCAGCGATTTTTATTCCAGCCTGTTGTACGCATTACCCGACAGCGAGCGCCAGAACCTCGACATCCGGATTGGCCAGGGCCAGGCGCTGAAGGCGACCATTCGCGAACGTACGCTTGAGCGCAACGAGTTGCGTCAGGTGATCGGCGATACGCCGACCCAACCGTCGGCCGTCGACACGCTGCGGCTGCTGGGGACCGATGGTTATCCCCCTGCTCCACCACGTCCGCCGCGCCCCAGTACCCAACCGCGCACACTCGAAGAAGACATCCGGGTGCTCTATCCGCGAATGTCGAACCGTGAGGTGGGTTATCTCGTCGAAAGCATGCTGCGCAGTCCCGCTGGCCCGCGCGCAGAGATACTTCGCTTGCAAAATGACTACCTGCAATTGCAGAACGAACTGCATGTCTGGGCCAACAATCCGCCCGCCATTCACCCCGAAACCGGTACGGCGCTAACGCCGCTGGAGAGGCGCGCCGAAATCCAGAACCGCAGGTTGCTCAGGGACGAATTACTCAAAAGCTGGCGACGGGAGAACGTCACGCACTACGATCAACAAGGCTTCGCCGCCGAATACGTCGTGCACCTGACGCCCGCCATCATCGGCGACTTGCCCGTCCTGTCGAGCGACTTCACTCATATCACTTCACTCGTCATTGATGGCAGCCCCATGACCACCTCGGTCGACCGCTTTTTGCAGTCTTTCAGTCAGTTGCAGATTCTGGATGCGCGCAACCTCAACCTGCCAAGCCTGCCACAAGCGCTGACCTCGATGCGCTCGCTGCGCGAATTGAGATTACGCGATTGCCGAGTCAGCCTGACAACGGTCACCGAGTCGGTGCTCGCCTCAATGCCGCAACTCACCCTGCTCGATCTGGAAGGCAACGCGCTGGGCTTGCCGCCGGACCTGCACTCAATGCCTGCATTGCGTTACGTCAATCTGTCGAATACCGGTATTTACACGGTGCCCGACGACTTGCTGGATCATCCACGCCTGATCTCGGCGCAATTCGATCGCAACCGCATCACCCGAATACCGGAAAGGTTTTTCAACCTCTCCAGCTCCCGCAGCGGCGGTTACACCTTTGCTGACAACCCATTGAGTGCGGCCTCTCGCGAACGGGTGAAAGTGTTCTTCGAGCACACCAGAAAGTACTTCGGTGTCCGGCCTCCGGAGGAAGATCTGCAGCGCACGATCGCCTTGTTCCCAGCCCTTGACGCTGACGAAGCTACACAGGTGTTGTACCGACTGCCCGGGCCGCTGGCCGAATTCGGTGCACAGTTGTCGCGCTGGGAAGATGAGCTCGGCGCCCTGAACCTCGAACTCAATCAATGGACCAACCAGGCCGCCGTCCTTGACCCTGAGACGGGCGAACGTCTACCCCTTGAAGCACAAACCCGCGAACTGGACGCCAGGCGATCCTTTGCGCAACAGATCGAGCAGCTCTGGCGCAGCCCGCCCGACTACTACCGCCTCAAAGTACTCAGGGCAACGGCAACGTTCACGGGGGATATGCCGACGCTCAACGCCGGTTTCGAGCACGTTACCCGGCTGGACCTCACCGGCAACGCCAATATCACCAACGCCCTGCGCTTCGTCGAGTGCTTCCCGAACCTGGCCGAGCTGAAAATGAACGGCTTCGAACTGGAGCCGCTTGCGCTTGGCGAAGTAAAACTGCCTCGACTGACCGACCTGGAGCTGAAAAATTGTGGCGTGGTCATGACCCCGGAAAATCAGGCTGTGCTGCTTTCACTCGACAGCCTCGACTCGCTGAACTTGAGTAACAATCCGCTGGGGACGTTCCCCGACCTGAACCTGCTGCCCCAACTGGACGATCTCGACCTGTCCAACTGCGGGCTGACCGTCGTGCCTGAAGGATTGACCAGCCATCCGGGGTTTCGAACCGTGGTGCTTGCGGGGAACCGCATCACGCAACTGCCGGACGCGCTGTTCGACCTTCCCGCCGATCGCAGTTACGGCATTGACCTTGCCGACAACCCGCTATCGGCAGCCTCCCGCGACCAGATCAAGAACTACTTCCGCAGCCATCGAAACGACTTTGACGTACTGGCTGACGAGCAAGACGTTGCCCTCGCCCGGCAGTTGTTTCCCGATCTGAACGCCCAAGAGGCCAGCGAGATGATCTACGACTTGCCTGGCGACCTGGCCGGCGGCCGAAAACAACTCGTGCGCTGGAGAGCGGAGCTGCAACAAATGCGCGAGGATCTGGCGCGCTGGGCCCTGGAAACTCCATCAGCGCACCCGGTTACAGGTCAGGTGCTTAGCGAAGGTGAGCGTCTGGTGCAACAAGCCGCGCGTTCCGCCTTCAAGGAGTTCATGGAGGGTTTCTGGCGCGAAAGGTCAATTGCCACCGGTACACGCACCGCATCTTTTACGACAGACTTGGAGTTCTTCGGCGAACTACCCCGCCTCACTGTGAGTTTCGATCATGTGACAAGCCTCAAGCTTGCAGGCAATGCAACGACCACAGGCATCGAGTCGTTTGCTGCCTTGTTCCCGAATCTTCAGGCGCTGGAACTGAAAGCCTTCGCGCTCGATGACATCCCCTCATTCGTCGGGCGCCTCAAGGATCTCAAAGCGCTCAAACTGACTGACTGCGCGCTGACACTCACGCCTGAAGGGCAGCAACTGCTCGGTGCCATGTCCAAACTGCAGTTGCTCGATCTGAGCCACAACCCGCTGACAATCGCACCTGATTTGAACGCCTTGCCAGACCTGACGAGCGTTTCACTTGCCCATACCGATATCAGCAACGTGCCCAAGGGTATCGCCGAACATCCGGCACTTGAAATTCTCCATCTCAATAACAACAACATCACCGAGCTGCCGGACGCGATTTTCAGCTTGAGTTCCGATCAGGCCGACGGCGTATATCTGAACGATAATCCGCTGTCCTTGAATGCTCGCGAGCGCATCAAGCGCTACTACGCCACACATGGGCGCAACTTCCGGGTCAAACCGGCATCGGCTGACATTGCCATGGCGCAAAGACTGTTCCCGCGACTGGGTGACAACGCGGCCATCAACATGATTTATCGCCTTCCCGGGACATTGCTGGCCGGCACGACTCAACTGCTCAGTTGGGAGGCAGAAATCGCCCGAATGATGGGAGATCTCAACGCGTGGCGTGAGCGTCTGCCGATCAACAATCCGTTGACTGAACTGCCATGGACTGCGCAGGAAAGAGCCACAGAACTCGCCGCCAGACAAGAGTTCAGCGACGAGCTTGAGCAACTCTGGCGCGGCCGGCGTAACGACAATTCAGCACTACGGCTCAACACCGTCGATGCCAAGCCGGCGTTTACCGGTGAGTTACCGGAGCTGAGCACCGATTTCACTCACATCAGGCATCTCAAACTTCAGGGCAATCCAGGGCTGAAGGTTTCCGGGGGGTTTCTCAGAAGCTTCAGCGGATTGCAGGGGCTGGAACTGCAGGGCTTCGCCCTCGGCCGCATACCTCAAGCGCTGCAAAGCCTGCCGTCGCTCGAAAAACTGATGTTGAGCAAGTGCCAGATCACTCTGGATCCTGAAGGACAAGCGATCCTGTCCACGCTGACCCGATTGAAATCGCTGGACTTGTACAGCAACACATTGCAGGCCACGCCCGATGTATCGACACTGCAAAACCTGACGTTCATCGATCTGATCAACACCGGGATCGATAGTGTGCCTGCCGGGCTGGAACAACTGCCGCATCTGGAAACGGCGTTGCTGAACGACAACAACATCATCGAACTACCGGCGGAACTGACGCGTTATTCTGGCCGCGGCATGGAACTGGGTATCAACCCGTTGTCAGAGGCTTCCAGAGAACGAGTCAAAGCCGCTTTCCAGGCCAAGGCCGACAACTTTGGTATCCCCGCTCGACAGGACGACATCGAACTGGCTCAAAGTCTTTACCCATCGCTGTCCGGCTTCGACGCCAACGATCTTATCTACAGCCTTCCGGGTACGCTGGCCGATGGACGTCTTGAGCTGATGCGCCGCAAAACCGACCTGGCCGGCCTGCTCGACCGCCTGGACACCTGGGCAAATGAGCCTCCCAGCGATCCTGTAACGCAGATGCCACTTGGGAACGACGCTGCAGCCACGGAAAAACTTAATCGCCAAACCTTCAGGCTCAACCTGGAAAAGCAACTGCGCCTAACGCCCACGTTCCTGACAGATCCAGCGGTTTACTGCGAGTTGTCGTTTACCGGTGAGCTGCCGCCGCTGACTGCGCGCTTTGAACACATTGAAAAGTTGAATCTGACCACCAAAGCGTCCGCCCCGCGTCGGGTTGATCGTCTGCTGGAGCTTTTCCCGAAGCTCAAAGATGTCTACATCCGCAAATTTCCGCTGGGCGAGATTCCCGCCCCGATCTTCGCTATGGACAGGCTGCGCAGCCTGCATCTGCCCGACTGTGGAATCACCCTGACTGAACCGGCTGCAGAGGCCTTCGCAGGCTGGAAAAACCTGAGTTCCGTGGACCTGAGCAACAATCCGCTCAACATTGTTCCAGACCTGAGGCGTCTCCCGCAGTTGGACAATCTGCGTCTCGGCAATTGCGCCTTGAGCAAGGTGCCCGACGGTCTGTTCGAGCTGCCTGGATTGACGAGCGCGGACTTGTCCGGGAACGCGATTACCGAGTTGCCAGGCGAGTTTCCTTTACAGCCCGGCGACGCGGTGACCGAATACAACTTCGACGACAACCCCCTTAACCCGGAAAGTCAGCAACGCCTGGACAGATACACCACGGCGTTTAACGAGCAAATGAACGAAAGATGGATGACGGGGGTCCGGAGCGAACTTGACGACTTCGTGGATTCGGATTTTTCCGATGGCGAGGAGCGACCATTACCATCGACAAGGCATAGCTGACCCGCCGTCAGCCACGCTCTGGCGGCACTGACGACAACTCGAACGGGCTGCTGCTGCGCCGCTGGTTGCGATCTTCCCGCGGCGTGGCACCGAAGAAATTGCGATAGGCGCTGGAGAAATGCGGCCCCGAGGAGAAGCCACAGGACAGGCCGATCTGGATGATCGACTTGCTGGTCTGCATCAACATCTGCCGGGCTTTGTTCAGGCGCAGCTCCAGGTAGTACTGGCTCGGCACACGGTTGAGGTATTGCTTGAAGATCCGCTCCAACTGGCGACGGGACACGCACACATGCTGGGCGATTTCGTCGGTGGTCAGCGGTTCTTCGATGTTGGCTTCCATCAGCAACACCGCTTGGGTGAGCTTCGGATGGCTGGAGCCGAGACGGTTCTGCAACGGGATGCGCTGACGCTCGCCGCCCTCGCGAATGCGTTCAACGACCAGTTCTTCCGAAACCGCTCCGGCCAACTCTGCACCGTGATCGCGAGCCAATACCGCCAGCAACAGATCGAGCACGGACATGCCGCCACACGCGGTCAGGCGATCACGATCCCAGTCGAACAGGTGACTGGTGGCAATGACTTTAGGGAAACGCTCGGCGAAATCGTCCTGCCAGCGCCAGTGCACGGCAGCACGATAACCGTCGAGCAACCCCAGTTGTGCCAACGGATAGACACCGGCAGACAGACCGCCGATGACCGTACCCGCACGTACCAATTGCTTGAGCGCACTGCTCAGTGCCGGCGCCAATGTGGTCGGCGGCTCGTCAGCGAGCAGGAACAGTTTCTGGAAGTTTTCGAGTTTGCCGGTCCAGGCTTCACCGGGCAATTGCCAGGCGCCTTCGGCCGCCGCTGCGGTCACGGCTTCCGCCTGCAGGAACGACAGCTCGTAAACCACCTCCGGGTGCACACGCTGAGCAACACGCAAGGCTTCCTCCGCCAGCGCCAGCGTCAACGCTTTAGTGCTGGGCCAAATCAGGAAACCAATTCGATGGGCAGTCATGGGCGGGCGATCCGAAACGAAGAACAGTGATGAAGGCATGGGCCAATGCTAGCCCGTAAATGAACACAAATCTTGAAACCAACCGAGATCCAGGCAGAGATCTAAATGTGGGAGCGAGCCTGCTCGCGAAAGCGGTAGATCAGTCGACACCCGTGTTGGATGTCACACCGCATTCGCGAGCAGGCTCGCTCCCACAGAGATCGCAGGCCGGCCTTCTGGCTGCGAAGCATGCACTATCACGGTGCACAACGGCAGCCCTGATTTATTTCAAACTACCCGAGAGGAATTGCTGCAAACGTTCAGACTGCGGATTCACCAGCACTTCACGAGGGTTGCCGCTTTCTTCAACAACACCTTTGTGCAGGAACACCAACTGGTTCGACACTTCACGGGCAAAGCCCATTTCGTGCGTAACCACGACCATGGTGCGACCTTCCTGAGCCAGTGCTTGCATGACTTTCAGCACGTCGCCCACCAGCTCCGGGTCGAGGGCTGAAGTCGGTTCGTCGAACAGCATCACCTCAGGCTCCATCGCCAGCGCACGGGCGATCGCCACACGCTGCTGCTCGCCACCGGACATGTGCCCCGGGAACGCGTCTTTACGATGGGCCACGCCGACCTTGTTCAGGTAGTACTCGGCTTTTTCGCGGGCTTCGTACTTGGGTACGCCCAGTACGTGAACCGGCGCTTCCATGATGTTTTCAATAGCAGTCATGTGCGACCACAGGTTGAAATGCTGGAACACCATCGACAGGCGCGAGCGCATGCGTTGCAGCTGTTTCGGATCAGCGGCTTTCAGCGCGCCGTCCTTGTTCGCCACCAGTTTCAGCTCTTCGTTGTTGAGCAGAATCTTGCCCGCGTGCGGCTGCTCAAGCAGGTTGATGCAGCGCAGGAAAGTACTTTTGCCGGAGCCACTGGAGCCGATGATGCTGATCACATCGCCGGCTGCCGCTTTCAGGGACACGCCCTTGAGCACTTCGTGACTGCCATAGCGTTTATGCAGGTCTTGGACTTCAAGTTTGTACATGCGGTCGGTTCTCACAAAAACAGTCAGTCAGTCGTTGAGCAAGCGCCCGTGACGCAGCGCTTCGCGCCCCGCCACCTTGGCCAGCCAGAAACCGGGTTGGGCATAACGCAGCCGTTCAATGGCAAACAGCACCCCGGAGGTACCAGCACACACCGTGCTGACCCGATCGGACAGAGGATCAATCACTTCAAAAATCTCGTCGCCGGCCTCGACCCACTCGCCGGGCTTGCGCAGAAAACTTACGACGCCCGGATGCGGCGCGAACAGCAACTCGGTGCCTTCGAACGGCATGCCTTCACAGGCCTCGTGCGCCGGGTTCGGCCACTCGCCGGTGATCAAGCCTTGCTCGGCGAGGAACGCGAGAATGCCTTCAGCATAGGCGCAGGCTTCGGCGCGACCGGTGTCGGCCTGACCGCCCAGCTCAATCGTGGTCGCCAGACACGCCAGCGGAATCTGCGCATCAGGGAACTGCCGCGACAGACGCAGCCATGGCAGCGAACAAGCTTCATCGAACGAGCTGCCGCCGGAATCTTCCGCGAGCAATCCGACCTTCACATTCAGATGTGCGGCCAGTGAGCGCCACTGCGGCCAATGCTGCGGCAACGCGTACATGTGCAGCGCGGCTTCGGCATCGCAGTGCAAGTCCAGCACCACATCAGCGGTGCAAGCATGGCTGAGCAACACGCGCTGCATGCCTTGCAACTGGCTGCTCGCTTCCGGCAATGCGGCCAAGTGGTCGGCCATCGCCTGACGAATCAGGCGCACATTGGCGTGCGGATCATCACCGAGGCTGTCAGCCAAAGCGGCCGCAACCGGCGCGCTCAGCTCGACGAAATCACGATTGAAGTTCTTGCCGCTGCCGGCCTCGAAACGGCCCTGGTGATTGCCTTGCAGCAATTGCCCGAGACCCAAGGGGTTGGCGACCGGCACCAGTTCGATGACACCGTTGAGCAAGCCTTTGGCTTCGAGTTCGCCGAGGCGCTTTTTCAGCTCCCAGGCGGTGCGCATGCCCGGCAATTCATCAGCGTGCAGGCTGGCCTGAATGTAGGCCTTGCGCTCGCCGCGTCCGAAACGGAACACCGAAATCTTGCGCTCGCTGCCCAGGTGGCTCCACGGCAATACGTGGTCGATGCGTTCCATATCAGTGCTTCCGCGGGGCCAGGTAGCTCAGCCAGCGACGCTCGGCCAGTTTGAACAGTTTGACCAGAATGAACGTCAGGCACAGGTAGAACACGCCAGCGGTGATGTACGCCTCGAACGGCAGATAGAACTGCGCGTTGACCGTGCGCGCCGCGCCAGTGATGTCGATCAGGGTGACGATGGAGGCCAGACTGGTGGTCTGCAGCATCATGATCACTTCGTTGCTGTACTGCGGCAGTGCCCGGCGCAAGGCCGACGGCAGCAGAATGCGCTTGTACAGTTTGAAGCGCGACATGCCCATGGCCTTGGCCGCTTCGATCTCACCGTTCGGCGTGGCCTTGAGGCTGCCGGCGATGATCTCGGCGGTGTAGGCGCTGGTGTTGACGGCGAAGGCCAGGCACGCACAGAACGTTGCGCTGGACAGCCACGGCCACAAGAAGCTTTCGCGTACTGCTTCGAACTGCGCCAGACCGTAGTAGATCAGGAACAGTTGCACCAGCATCGGCGTGCCACGGATCACGTAGGTGTAAAGCCACGCGGCGCCGTTGACGACCGGGTTCTTCGAGACGCGCATCAGCCCCAGCGGCAGAGCCGCGAGCAGACCGAAAAACAGCGACAGCGCGAGCAATTTGAGGGTGGTCAGCAGGCCGCCGAGGTACAGCGGCATGGCCTCCCAAATGACGTTGTAGTCGAAGATCATAGATCAGCCGCCCTTACGCCTACCGAGTAGCGCTTCTCAAGGTGACGCAATGCCAGCAACGAGACGCTGGTGATCACCAGGTACATCGCCGCCACTGCGAGGAAGAAGGTGAAAGGCTCGCGAGTGGCATCTGCCGCCTGCTTGGCCTTGAACATCATGTCTTGCAGACCGACCACGGAAATCAGCGCGGTCGCCTTGGTGAGTACCAGCCAGTTGTTGGTGAAGCCCGGGATCGCCAGACGAATCATCTGCGGCACCATCACCCGGAAGAACACCTGAAAACTGCTCATGCCGTACGCCATGCCCGCTTCAGCCTGACCTTTCGGAATGGCCATGAACGCGCCGCGGAAGGTTTCCGACAGGTACGCACCGAAGATGAAACCGAGGGTGCCGATACCGGCGGCCAGCGGGTTCAGGTCGATGTAATCGTCATAGCCGAGCATCGGTGCGACGCGGTTGAGCAAGTCCTGACCGCCGTAAAAGATCAGCAGGATCAGCACCAGATCAGGAATCCCGCGGATGACCGTGGAATACAGATCGCCCAGCCACGCCAGCCAGCGCACCGGCGACAGGCGTAACGCGACACCGATCAGCCCGAGAACGATGGCCAGAGCCATGGACGACAAGGCGAGCTGAAGCGTCAGCCATGCGCCATCGAGGATGACAGCCCCGTAGCCTTTCAACATGATTCAGGTCCTCGAAAGTTGGGATGAAAAAATGGCGCAAACCGCAGAGATCCTGTTGCTTGCGCCATTTCGGACTTGTCGCAGAGACGTGTTACTTGCCGTAGATATCGAAGGCGAAGTACTTGTCCTGGATTGCCTTGTATTTGCCGTTTTCGCGAATGGCCGCGATGGCCGCGTTGATCTTGTCTTTCAGGGCGTCGCCCTTACGGACTGCGATGCCTACGCCGTCGCCGAAGTATTTGACGTCGGTGAACGCCGGGCCTGCGAACGCAAAGCCTTTGCCGGCGTCGGTGTTGAGGAAGCCGTCTTGCAGCAGGGTGGCGTCAGCCACGGTGCCGTCGAGGCGACCGGCGGCCACGTCGAGGTAGATTTCGTTCTGCGAACCGTACGGCTTGATCTCGGCACCCAGCGGGGCCAGGACTTCGCGGGCGAAACGCTCGTGGATCGAACCACGCTGTACGCCGATGTTCTTGCCCTTCAGCTCAGCCAGACCTTCGCTGACCTGAGTACCGGCCTTCATCACCAGACGTGCCGGGGTGTTGTAGTACTTGTTGGTGAAGTCGACCGACTTTTTGCGGTCTTCAGTGATCGACATCGACGACAGGATCGCGTCGATCTTGCGCACTTTCAGTGCCGGGATCAGACCGTCGAACTCTTGCTCGACCCACACACACTTGACCTGCATCTGCTCGCACAGAGCGTTGCCGATGTCGTAGTCGAAACCGACGATGCTGCCGTCCGGTGCTTTCGAAGCGAACGGAGGGTAAGCCGCTTCGATACCGATCTTCAGAGGTTTTTCGTCAGCGAAGGCGTTCATCGACAGCACGGACAGTGCCAGGGCGCCAAGCAGCACAAGTTTCTTCATCTTGGGACTCCATCGGTAAAGGGCAAAAACGGCAGAGTGAGCGACAGCCCAATATGCGAATGGGTGAATCGGGAAATCGGTTGCTGCATCGGTGGGAAATTTCCCATTGAAACCGTCGGAGATTTCAACGTCAGCCACGATGAGCGAGTGATCGGCATTCTAACGACAGGCCCGAAGCCGATATTTCTTCAATGCGACAACTAATTACAGATGCACAGAGAAAGCGACTTGAGCACATTGACAGCCTTGCAATTTCATGCAAGAGCGAAAGACAGTGAACCGATCTATGCTGCAAATTGCGGGCCTATTATTCGCAAACCCTTCTAATCCGGCAAGCGCAGCGTTGTGTCTTATTTTTCACCGGGGGTTTCGAGGCTCTAAAACGGGGCGATGCGTTTCCCTTTGCCCCGTCGCGGGGCGGGCGGTTACACATTCGGTTACGAGGAAGGTGTTGGGTAACAGTGGGAAATGTCTTACGGGGTAGATCGATAATTATTGGTTGAGTCGCTGATCGTTCCCACGCTCTGCGTGGGAATGCCTCCCTTGACGCTCTGCGTCGGCTTCTGGGACGCAGAGCGTCCCTTGCTGCATTCCCACGCAGAGCGTGGGAACGATCAATGAAGCCGGTTCAGCCACCACAAAACCTCCAGACACAAAAAAGCCCCGCCCGGCAAACACCGGACGGGGCTTTCTTCTTTTCAGACCTACTACTTAAGCAACATTCATCGTCTTGTGCGTATCAATCAAATGCTGCACCACACCCGGATCCGCCAACGTGGAGATATCCCCCAACCCGTCGTACTCCGCCGTGGCAATCTTGCGCAGAATGCGGCGCATGATCTTGCCCGAACGCGTCTTCGGCAACCCCGGTGCCCACTGGATCACGTCCGGCGAAGCAATCGGCCCGATCTCCTTGCGCACCCAGTTCTTCAACTCCAGACGCAACTGCTCGGTCGGCTCCTCGCCATTCTTCAACGTGACATAGACATAAATGCCTTGCCCCTTGATGTCATGCGGCACACCCACAACAGCCGCCTCGGCAACTTTCGGATGCGCAACCATCGCGCTCTCGATCTCCGCCGTGCCCATACGGTGGCCAGACACGTTGAGCACGTCATCCACGCGCCCGGTGATCCAGTAGTAACCATCGGCATCACGGCGCGCGCCGTCACCGGTGAAGTACATGCCACGGAAGGTCTTGAAGTAGGTATCAACAAAACGATCGTGATCGCCATACAGCGTGCGCGCCTGACCTGGCCACGAATCGAGAATCACCAGATTGCCTTCGGCCTCGCCCTCGATGATGTTACCGAGGTTGTCGACCAGCGCCGGCACCACACCAAAGAATGGACGTGCCGCCGAACCCGGCTTCAGCGCGTGCGCACCCGGCAACGGGCTCATCATGTTGCCGCCGGTTTCGGTCTGCCACCAGGTATCGACGATCGGGCAACGCGACTTGCCGACATTCTTGTAGTACCAATCCCAGGCTTCCGGGTTGATCGGCTCGCCGACCGAACCGAGCAGGCGCAGGCTGCTGCCATCCGCACCTTCAACGGCGGCCTGACCCGAAGCCATCATCGCGCGAATCGCGGTCGGTGCGGTGTAGAGGATATTGACCTTGTGCTTGTCGACGATCTTCGCCACCCGGGTGATGTCCGGGTAGTTCGGCACGCCTTCGAACAGCAGTGTGGTCGCGCCATTGGCCAGCGGGCCGTAGACGATGTAGCTGTGGCCGGTGACCCAGCCGACGTCGGCGGTGCACCAGTAGACTTCGCCCGGACGGTAGTCGAACACGCGCTCGTGGGTCATCGCCGCATACAACAGATACCCGCCGGTGGTGTGTTGCACGCCCTTCGGTTTGCCGGTCGAACCGGAGGTATAAAGGATGAACAGCGCTTCTTCCGCGCCCATCTCTTTCGGCGCGCAGACGGTGCCCGCCACTTTCATCAGGTCTTCGTACCAGATGTCGCGATGCTGGTTCCACTTGATGTCGCCGCCGGTGCGCTTGCAGACGATGACTTTCTGGATGCTGCTGGTCTCCGGATTGGTCAGCGCATCGTCGACGTTGGCCTTGAGGGAAATCTTCTTGCCGGCACGGATACCTTCGTCAGCGGTGATCACCACTTTCGATTTGCAGTCGATGATGCGACCGGCCAGGGCTTCCGGCGAGAATCCACCGAACACCACCGAGTGAATCGCGCCGATCCGGGTGCAGGCCAGCATGGCGACCACGGCTTCGGGAATCATCGGCATATAAATGGTTACCACGTCGCCGCGGTGCACGTCCTGACCACGCAGGGCGTTGGCCAGTTTGCACACTTGCTCGTGCAGTTCGCGGTAGGTGATGTTGCGGCTCTCAGAAGGATCGTCGCCTTCCCAGATGATCGCGACTTGATCGCCGCGCTCGGCCAGATGACGGTCGAGGCAGTTGTAGGAAACGTTCAGGGTGCCGTCGGCAAACCACTTGATGTCGACATGGTGATCGTCGAACGACGTCTGTTTCACCGTGGTGAAAGGCTTGATCCAGTCGAGACGCTTGGCTTGCTCACGCCAGAAGCCGTCAGGGTTGACGACCGACTGCTGGTACATGGCTTTGTAGGTCGCCTCGTCAGTCAGCGTGTTAGCCAGAACCTCGGGACGAACGGGATACAGAGAAGCCGCACTCATCTTTCCTACCTCGGTGTAATAGTTGTTTTTGTATGACCCTGTTGTAACGGGGCGGGCGCCATAGAACCATTCGACGATGGTAGTAACAAGCCCCTACAAAACATCCAGATACCCCAAACGCAGGCCCCACGCCATTTATTCAGACACCCCACAACCCTGTGGGAGCTTGCCTGCAAGCGATTCAGACAACTCGGTCCCACAGACAAAACACCCGATTTTCAATCCCCATCTCAAGGGATTGTTACCAAATCTGCCAAAGGTGTTTATCAAAACCCGGTCTGTTTACCCCCGCCCCATCTCCCTAAAATTCACCTCGCCGACAAGGCAAACGCGATTAACAACGTTACAGCCCCCACGAAGGCCGTTAATCCAGCTCTCAAGTAATAACTGCAAACGATGAAGTTCCACACGCAACCCTAAAAAGGTTGCGTGACCCCACTCGACCTCAAAAAGGTAAATCTGAAATGAAAGCTTTATTGGTTCTGGCCCTCAGCAGTCTGTGCGCAACCGCCATGGCAGATGAGGTCCCGACTGATGTCGCACAGCAACAACCGGTTGTTGAGGAATACACTTACTCGACTCACCTGGACATCGCCAAAGTTGTTTCCATGAGCGAAGTTCCGAATGTCTGCGAAGTGGTTCCAGCCAAAATGGAATACGACGACTCCAAAGGTCAGCGTCACATCCTGCGCTACAGCATCATGGGCAACGGCTGCACCAATTGATGATTCGAGACTGCACCGAATTGGATCTCTCAGCGCTTCATTGAGGGTCGATTCCAGCCCGACTTCGGTCGGGCTCAGTTGTGTTTGAAGTCGTCAAAAATGCTTGCAAAACACTAGATGTAGTGAAAAACCGGTTTTTTTGTTCGTTTTTTGAGCAAATTCACAATGGCGAGATTTTTACGAAAAAAAATCTATCCCCGGCAAAGCCCTGTAAACCCTCACTCTCATCGAATATCCGCCCTCCTCGACCGCTCCATGCGCGGATTCGCCTCAGCACAGCCGTGTTTTTTTCCCTATAATGCCGCCCCATACGGGTCAGCAATATTCCCTTACAGGGAGCAAAAGCCATTCTGAAGCCCCGCAGCAGCGTTCAACGCTGATTGCGCCCATCAGAGGCTCTCGGAACCCGTCAAAATTTCTGTTTATTTGCCTGCGTGCATCGCTGCAAAAAACGACATCCAACGCGGTCTGTACGACCGTGTGAAAAACCAACCAATCAGGTTTCACACGGGCACAGGCCCTCACGCAGGAGACGACACGTCATGCTGAGCTGGGACGAATTCGACAAAGAAGACAGTGAAGTAGCAGCAGTGAAAGGCGCCAACGCCGGCCACGCTAGCGAAGCCAACATGGACCGCCTGGACAACGCCGGCGGCGCCGCCGCGCTGGAAGCCCGCGCCGTGACCGCCGACGACTCGGCCGCTGTCGCCCGCGCCAAGGCTGCACTGAACTCCCTCGACGTTGCCGAAGGCCTCGCCGAACTCGAAGGCGCCTCCGCCCGTGTCGCCGTTGACGAAAAGCGCATGATCAACTGCCGCGCCGACCTCAACCAACTCGTACCTTTCAAGTACGACTGGGCCTGGCAGAAATATCTGGACGGTTGCGCAAACCACTGGATGCCGCAAGAAGTCAACATGACCGCCGACATCGCCCTCTGGAAAAACCCGGAAGGCCTGACCGACGACGAGCGCCGCATCGTCATGCGCAACCTCGGCTTCTTCTCCACCGCCGACTCCCTGGTTGCCAACAACCTGGTCCTGGCCGTGTACCGCCTGATCACCAACCCGGAATGCCGCCAGTACATCCTGCGCCAGGCGTTCGAAGAAGCGATCCACACCCACGCTTATCAGTACTGCATCGAATCGCTGGCCATGGATGAAGGCGAGATCTTCAACATGTACCACGAGATCCCATCGGTCGCGAAAAAAGCCACCTGGGGCCTGAAATACACCCGTTCGATCTCCGATCCGAAGTTCGAAACCGGCACCGTCGAAACCGACAAAGAGTTGCTGCGCAACCTGATCGCCTACTACTGCGTTCTGGAAGGCATCTTCTTCTACTGCGGCTTCACCCAGATCCTCTCCATGGGCCGCCGCAACAAAATGACCGGCGTCGCCGAGCAGTTCCAATACATCCTGCGCGACGAATCCATGCACCTGAACTTCGGCATCGACGTGATCAACCAGATCAAAATCGAAAACCCGCATTTGTGGGATGCTGAGATGAAGGAAGAAGCGACCCAGATGATTCTGCAGGGTACGCAGCTGGAGATCGAATACGCACGTGACACCATGCCTCGCGGCGTGTTGGGTATGAACGCGGCGATGATGGAGGACTACCTGAAGTTCATCGCTAACCGTCGTTTGAGCCAGATTGGTTTGAAAGAGGAATACCCAGGGACGACTAACCCGTTCCCATGGATGAGCGAGATTATGGACTTGAAGAAAGAGAAGAATTTCTTTGAGACTCGTGTGATCGAATACCAAACTGGTGGGGCGTTAAGCTGGGATTAAGTTCCAACTCTCAAAAGACTGTTATCAGTTTTGATTCGAGCCCAGCCAGAGAAGCCCCAATTTATTGGGGCTTTTTTACACCTAATCCATCCAAACTACCAAGAACTGAATACAAACTAAATAGATGGCATTCCAGCACGCAACGCACAATCAGTCATAAATTCATCCACCTCCGCTTCCGTCATAACCTCAAAGACTCTGCCCCCTCCTAGTTTGTTCAAAACTTTCATAAAGTCCCGAAATGTAGACTGTGTCGAATTGATCCAATCATATTTTTCAGACGCCCTTATAACGCCCGCTGCGATAGCAGGGCGACTAACAGTAAGTGAACGCTCTAGAAAACTGAGCCGACTGTCCGCTCGCCTTAATATCGTTTCAAGTGAGTTAAAGTCATCATGCGCTATTTGATTAGCGATATAACCGTTAAACCACAATCTGGCGAGAGCATTATCATCACGGCGCCCCCCTAAATTTGGTGCAAAAAAATGTGTTTCAACCGCATTTTTTATTTTTTCTTGACTTCCAAGCCCTTCCAACCAGCGTTGCCTTGAATAACCCAGGCACTCCACATGGGTTAATCTAGTCCAGATTCCTTCTTCATATGCAAGGCTCGGCTTAACAACTGAAAGAGCGCGCCATACTAATTTAGAGTTTTCTATTTCTGCCTGAGGAGTACCAGATGGATCAAGATCACCTAGAGGCCCTAGGTCAACATCCAAACTTAAAGAAACAGTCCAGTCCGGTTCATCAACAAACTCGTCAAATCCTTCGGACGTATAATTTTTTAAATTCGTTTGAATACTACTTTTCAGAGCCTCAATAGCCTTTGCAGAAAAATAACTTAATCTCATCACTCCCCCTCCCATAGCTGCGAGTTCATTCTGATATTACCAAAAGGAGAGTTCAACAGCCGCTGTGCGTCTCGCCACAAGTTGGGAGATTCGAGATCAACTCCTAGATAATCACACTTAGCCTTAAATATTCTGAACCAGCGCCGCCCCTCATATTCGGACGAAGCTTGCCGAAGAAGATCTAAGACCTCCATAACGGCAGGTACAAAAGCACTATTCAGAACTATGGGCTTCCCATGTGGCAGCCCCCTAAACCTATTAAAATCCTGATAAATGTTAGATGCTACAAGCAATTGAATTTTATCAGAGTCTGGATTTACCAGTAGTTCATCATCTTCTAGATCGGGAGCTTGAACGACAGAAAAAATACTTTCAATTTCTGCTAATTTTTCCCGTCCGATTGTTAATCGTTGCGCCTCCCCAACTGCAAGAACGGATCCGATCTCTAAAGACATTGCCCCACCACCAAACTCGGCATGACAATTGGTCAGATCAAATTCTCCTATATTCTTCTTGGCCCAAACCATCGGCAAAAAACTTACACTTCCAACAAGAGCCCCTGGTTCAAACGAAAACCGTCGATCCTCAAGTCCAATAGGTACAAGCCGACTATAGTAAGTATCCAAGCATGTAACAAAAAAGCCGACGCCAGCATGACCATCAACAATCAGCTCCCGTAACGACTGCTCCGCAAGCGACACTACCACATCTACGGTCACCTGATCTGTGGTCAGCTTTTCTTCAACCGTGACAACTTGAATATCAAATTCACCTATCAAGTAATCGTTATTTTCCGAGCTTAGTACAGGATATGGAAATCGTGTTTTTTCATTAATCTTCATTAGAGGACACCTCTAAAATATCCACCGCTGCGCGAATTTCAATCGGCCCCTTATATGTCTCGGAAAACTCTAGATCGATCTTAATTCGCTTCCCCGCTATGAATTCTACTAACACCGCCCCATCTTTAACATTAGCCCCAAAAGCCGACGAAACATTTAGTCGCTCATTCCTATTGATCCCTACAGCGTCAACTGAGAGTAGCGCATGAGCGGAGATGGTGGGTGTGAAAAAAACGGTTCTGCTATTCGAGGCGCCCCCAGTGGAAATTATATTTCTGACATCCATTAGAGGGATAGACTGCTTCGAGCGAGCACGTTCAACATCCCCAGGATATATTCGACGCCCCTCCCTTACTTTACCGCCTCGACCATCACCAAAGCCGCCTTCTGTTTCACCGTCGCCCTCAACATCAGTATATGCCTCAGTGGAAGGTCTTTTTTTCCGAGGCTCAATCTTATACTTGATAGTTTCAGGGTCATCATTATTGGAGTTCCGCTGCTCTAACTCGGGCGCCGAGCCAGCAGGAAAATAATCACGCATTTCGTCAGCAAGCACCTCATTCTCATACTCGGTAAATGTATGCTCCTTAATTGCCGCCCGAATCTTACCGGCCAATTTTTTCATCACTCGCTTTGCTACGTCACGATCATCCTGATTCAGCAAACCATCAGCAGACAACTCTTTATGCTTAGGATCCTCAAGCCTCTTTATAAAAGAGCTCCCCTTCACATCGAGAAATGTGACTACCGCAACGAAGTCCTTATACATCGGAAAGCGCAAAAACGGCTCATTGAAGGAACTGAGATTATCCGTAATAACCATACCATTTCGTATAATACATATTTTTTTTGGCAGTTTATCTTCAACGAGAACTTTAACTTGAACACGACCTAACTCAGGTATGGAAAAGACGTTTGACTTTGTTTTAGCTGAGCTATAACAACGATAAAAATCAAAAGAGACAGAAAACCCTTGATCCTTTTCGTTGCTCGATCCTTTTCGCACCAGTTCAGCATCAAATAACGGCCCAAGAGTATCTTTATTTATTTCGCTATTGCCGCCATCGATAGAAAACTCCATTTCCTCATCGTGAATAGCTGGGAAAAAATTTTGAATGAGAGAACGAGTAAAATGACTTTGCCATTCCGCTGGATCCCGAAACCCAACTACAAATACCGATGTGCCGGTACTTTCTCTTCTGAGCCATTCCGGAGCTAAGACAGGATCACTGACTGGCTCAAAATCTGCACCTCCCCAATAACCTATTTGACGTTTAGGAAGTCCCTCGTCAACATGGGAAACAAGGATAGATTTCCCTTGCGTAAGGAACCTCTTGGATCCCGTTGCATCATCCGAAAAAACTGTTGAGTAAAACACTGTCCGCAGATCGGAAATCGCGAATGCCGCATTTTTTCCAATGCCATAAGACCCTCCCGAATTTTCCTCTGGCTTTACGCTAACACCTGCTGCTCTAAGCAAAGAATAAAATGGGCTCCCCCGCTGAGCACCTTTCGCACCAGTCGTATTCTCGTCAGAAACACGCAGAACTTTTACATAATCTAGAGCAAGTATTTTTTTTGCTTCAGAGAAAAAAACTCTCTCCTTCTCCTTTTTCTCCACCAGAGAAGCGTCCAAGCATAACGCTACAACCTTATCCAACTTTGCTATAGCTGGAATATTCTTTTTAGGTATTTCAATCAGATCGAACTTTATTTTCACTGGAAGTGAAGAATATGCATCTCGACTATTTTGCCCCAGTTCTCTAGCCGCACTCGCATACGGTTGCTGGCGATAAGTCTCAATACCAGCATGCCCCAGCCCTTCATCTTCTTTACTATCGTTACCTGCGAACTCAAGAACGAATGTCTCATCACTCATTGCGTCTACTCCCTGTTATCAGGCTCAACAACTCTTACAACAACGATTTTTTTGCAACATCAGTCGCTTGAAACTAGGCGATTCCTGAGCCCTCTGCCTGTTTTATGAGCGCTATAAACTCTGACAATGCAATCAACCACTCTGCTTGTGACTTCGAATATGTATGATGCATAGACTTGGGAACGACCAGTCGTAATCCACTTGAGGCCATTTCACTTGTCTGACCTTCACTAATGGCTGCCTCGAGAGTCACCAAGTGTTTTTCACTTATTCTCTTGGCTTCACTAAGGACCTGACGCCAACGATCCTTACACGTCGTCTTAGCTCCCAACATAAAAAGTTTGTTCTCAGGATACTCTGGGTCTCGATACTCCGAAAACCCTGGAAATAAGAAGTCTGGCTTCTTACTATTTTCCGTGGAACAGCCCTTCGCACCTCCCCGCTCAAACCTAATTCCATGACTCTCAAATATATAAGACAGGTGTCTTTCAAATGCATGACCGACTCTTGACTTACGACGATTTTGAACACTCAAGGAGTAACTTACAAAATCGTCAACATCTTCTCCATCCTCGCCAAATCCTATGCGAAGCTTTTGCCGTACCAGATGCCGCTCATATATACGAAATAGCTTTTCCTCATGATCCATCCACTCAACAATTGCTTGGTCTGGAAAAACTATAGGATCAACAGGCGACTCTAAGGAGTTCCGAGCATATAGGGAGAAATCTGACGTTTTTGGAAAGCTTTCGCCGCCAAATGAAGTTATCAAGCGTTGCAACCAGACATCATCGCCTACTTCTACTTTTGTTACCTCGACACCCAAGCTTTCTAACATCAAGCGCAATGGCAGAAGCAACTCTACCGCATCCATTTCCCCACGAATGAATGTCTCTTTTACGTTATGCAAGCCGAATAAAATTTTTAGCTGACTTTCTATAGTGCTTCCCGCCGGAGCACACACCATTAAAAGCGTATCGTCTCGCATCTTTGCAACTAGAAAAAAATCACCAGCGGTAAACAAATCCGTTACGGAGTTAGAATTATAGTAAAGTCGAAATTCAGGCTTGCGCAACGGCTTTTTACGACGACAGTCGTACCAAGTAACCGTACTTTCACAGATATCTGGCGCTAAAGCCTCATCGGTAAAATACACTTGCTTAGCCTTATACCTAAATTCTTGATTTTTATCAGGAGCCCCCAAGTATTTCTTAAAGCCGGCCTTAACTAGCCCTCCAATCTCATGCTGATTGGAGGTATCTGGATCGGCATCAACAGGCTTCAAATATTTGGCTGCGACGCCTTCAAAATAGTCGCTGATACGATCATTGAACATTCGTTTTCATCTATTTGTGAATTTTCATTACCGTTTATCAGCCACTCCGCTATGAGGTCAATCACTAGCGCAAATTTTTCTTTACTCCGTGACCTGACCGCACACTCCCAAACGACCAAAACCCTCCATCCTCCCGCCAACAGGGAAGATTCTTGAGTTTTATCTCTCAGATGATTTTTCCGGATTTTCTCGCGCCAAAAGTCCGGCCGTGTCTGGGGTATTTTGAAATATCGGCAGGAATGTCCATGCCAGAAACAGCCGTGCACAAAAACCACCGCGCTGTATTTTGGTAACACCAGATCTGGCCTACCAGGGAGATTATTGACATGAATACGGTAACGAAAGCCACGCGCATGCAATGCTTTGCGGATCGAAACTTCTAGCTTGGTATTTTTGCCTTTAATCCCAGACATCATTCGGGAGCGTGTTGCGGCATCCACGATATCCACCAAGGCTCACCTCCCACGCAATCGATAGCTCAACCGTCTTGTATACCCTTGGCCTCCACATATTCAAGGTTCGGATGAGCTATCGGAACATTAAAAGAGGGATTCAATTCAACCTCTAGAGCATGCGCGCTTCAGCGCTTGGCGCGAAAACTCAAAAACTCACTCAGGAAGAGCAAACTCCAGTTGAGGCTGTTCCGTGTCGGCAGTTTTTTCTTTCGCGGCCAAAATCCGATCCTTCATCAAACGAGCCACAGCTTCAAAAACTGGCACCGCAACCGAATTTCCGAACTGACGATACGCTTGGGTATCAGAGACAGGAATCACAAATTTTCTTTCGCCTGGCTTGTCGAATCCCATGAGGCGCGAGCACTCATGGGGAGTCAGTCTGCGCGGACGATGAAGCTGATTTAGCTCGCCATTGAAGTCCAAGGTTTCCACAAACCCACGGTCAACCAGGATTTCCGAACCGTCTTTGTGATATCTCGCCGACAGGGTACGGGCCACGTCGTTTGGCCCGGTCAAACCAAAGCCAAAACCGTTGCCCTTCTCGCGATGCTTGGCAGCGTAGCGGTAGAGGTAATCCCAAAGCTTCGGGGTAAGGATGTATTTTTCATCCACATCCTTATCAAGCAGATCACCGAAGCTAGGTCGCTGCTTCGGTATGTGCTTGCTGATATCGCGCAGAGTGAATCCTTGGTGAACATTGAGATCACGGCGAAAGCCGACCAGCACGATTCGCTCACGATGCTGCGGCACAAAATGCTTGGCATCGATGACCTTGGGATCTGATCCCTTTGGCGCATTTACATCTGCAACCTCGTAGCCCAGTTCATCCAACGCTTCGCAGATGATCCGGAACGTATTGCCCTTGTCATGGCTTTTCAAGTTTTTTACGTTTTCAAGCAAGAATGCAGCCGGGCGTTTCGCGGCAATAATCCGCGCTACGTCGAAGAACAGAGTGCCTTGGGTCTCACATTCGAAACCGTGCTTACGCCCCAGAGAGTTCTTCTTGGAAACACCTGCAAGCGAGAACGGCTGGCATGGGAAACCTGCCAACAGGACGTCGTGATCAGGAATTTCGCGATCAATGTTCTTGTACGCTTCTTCGTCGCTGATTTCGGGCTTGTCCGAAAGCGTGACCGAGCGGATGTCGAGATTGAAGCGGTGACGAACCGGATCGCAGAAGTGGTTGGCCTTGTAGGTCTTGACCGCGTACTTGTTCCATTCGGATGTGAACAAGCACTCGCCACCGATGGCTTCAAACCCTTTCCTGATGCCGCCAATGCCGGCAAAGAGATCGATAAAGGTGAATGAAGGTTTGTGGTTCAAGCGCTTGGGTAGCAGATCCTTGAGACGAGTGAACTCAATATGGGAGAGCTTCGGCGAGGCCTTTCCCTTGATCCAGCGATTGATGGTTTCGCGGCACCAGTGGCTCGGGCTTACGTCGTTGAGAATTTCGGCCAGTTGCCCTTGGTCGTAGATCTCCAAGAGCTTGTGCAGCAGCGCCAGGTCAGTCACGGGATGAGTATCAGGCTCGTACGAACCCGAGGTTGTTTCGCTCAAGGATTCAAAAGACGGTGTTTCAAAAAGATTCATGAGCCCGAAATTCCTCTGGGTCAAAGCTGTGACGAATGGTCACCATTCTAGCCCGCAAAACTTCAAAGTAAATGAAATTTCCTGGATTCCGTGAGATGAGTCATGGCTACACGGATGTGGGAGCTGCGGGATTTGATGGCGATCAAACACTGGATATAAACACAGCATAATTTACTCCGCATCTTTGTCCAGGTTTCCTTTCGCCTCAGGACCAGTAGGAAAAGTCGCTGGTTGACGACCATCCCTGATGCCCCTACCCTCAGCTCCGAGCCTAAGAAACTCTAAAAACCAGAGCGGTTCTCCGCACCCGACAGTCATGCGGCTTTTTTTCGTCTGCGGTTTCTCTACGCCTGCGAAAATCCCGTTATGTCGGGAGTGGGCGAATACAAGACCCGAAAGGGGAATATGTCCGGCCCGTCTCTGGTGGGTTTCTTAGCTCCCGACACCCTAACGAATGCCCTAAGAAAGCAGCCAGAGGTAAATGGAAATGCCTAGATATCAAACCTTCATGATGAAGGTGAATCGCTGTACCCGACGTTCGAATCCCGTGCCTCTTGATCAGGAGGCATGCCATGTCTGAACCACTTCTTCCTACTCGTTTCACCCGAAACAAAACCCACCTGCACGCCCTTCTGGTTGAGAACCAAGCGTGGTTCTGTGTCCATGAGCTGGGCCGGTTGATGGGCAAACATCTTGATGAGCGCCAATTGCGTAAACTCGACGCTGATCAGCAGCAGAT
The DNA here is from genome assembly GCF_056313565.1 of Pseudomonas sp. 3B-A001-10F. NCBI lineage: Bacteria > Pseudomonadati > Pseudomonadota > Gammaproteobacteria > Pseudomonadales > Pseudomonadaceae > Pseudomonas > Pseudomonas sp. 3B-A001-10F. The sequence goes on along the minus strand of NZ_JBQYFW010000008.1, from coordinate 168,043 downwards.
GATGCGCGTGGAGACCTATGGCGAAGCGGAGGACCACATGATGGTAAGTGAGTCCGGCGTGTATGCGCTGCTGATCTATCACTACTGTCCTGAGCATCGGCAGCTTCGTGAGTGGCTGACGCATCAGGTTGTGCCTGCTCTGCGTGATGCTCGTACGGCGCGATCGATTGAGCGTCCAACGTTGAGTGTTTTGAGCTGGCCGCAGATGTCGCTGAGTACGTTGCACTGGCAGGACGAGCCGTGGATTCGATTGCGGGATATGCCTTGTTTGTTGGCGGATGATCCGTTCAATCGGCAGGAATCCTGGTGGCGTAGGGCTTCGCGATTATTGCGTGGTTGCTGAGGGTTTCAAGATCCGCTGTTTGAGGTTCAAGCAGCGGATTTTTTGTGTCTCAAAATGGTTGGGGCTGCTCCGCCCCCAGCGGGTGCAAGCTACCTCGCCACAGGGTGACGCGTAGCCTGCAATGGCGGCGTGAGTATTGAATTCTGGTTGATGCCAAGAATCGCCAGCAGGCTGCCTCCCACAGATTCCGCATCATCCTGAAAACAATCAGTGCAACCCGCTCCACCTCCCGCTATTAATACCCCTCCCTCACTCAAGGATCCGAGCCCCACCATGAAATTCGATCTCGCCTACTGCCTCAGCCTCGACGACAAGTTGTCGATCTATGACGTTCGCGATCTCAATTTCGATGAGACGGTGGCGTTCGACTCGGCGAAGGAACACTTCCAGTGCCCCAACGATGCCTGTCGTTCAGCGTTCGAGGCTTCCAACGAATTGGGTACGTTCAACGCCAAGAATGTGAATTACGTGCGCACGCCGCACTTCAAGAATCTGCCCACTACGCAGCACGTCGCGGGTTGTCCGTATGTGAGTTTGAAGGCTTCAGCGTCTGGCGTTGAGACGGCGGATGGCGAGGTGGATGACGGGCGCGAGGAACACTTCCCATCAGAGTTGTTACTGACCCGGCGCGAGTATGTGCGCAAGCCTGTCGCGCCAGCGGGGGCGGCGGATGTGTTGCGCGATGATCCGGTGCGGGTGGCGGCGGAGAGTGGTAAAGAGTCGGCGGGGCGTGAGTCGGCGCCGGACAAGACCAGTGTGTTTGCGCATCCGGTGGAGTGTTTTGTTTCCAACTTCGCGGACAAGGAGTTGCTCAAGCGGATGCCGTTGAAGGTCGGTGAGCATACGGCGCCGTACAGTTCGTTCTTCAAAAAGATCGAGTATCTGACGGACAACAAGGGACTGATTTACTGGGGGCGGATCAAGAAGATCGAGGACTTCCACAGTGCCAGTTTTCGTATCGATTTCGAGGACAAGGTCTGGTTCAAGAAGCCCGAGGACAGTAAGAAGAAGCCGTACTCGGTCAGCGTTTATCTGAACAAGAAGCTGATCGACAACTACCGCAAGCGCAAGGCGTTTCTGGAGGAGATCAAGCACGCGGTGGATAGCGACAAGGCGTTGTTCTGTTTCTTCTATGGGGTGACGCCGGAGTTGAAGCAGGTGCCGGGCAAGAAGAACCCCGAAAAGCCTTTCGAGGTCTTCAATGCCAATATCGAGAACCTGGATCACTTCATTATTCGTGAAGCGCCGGGTCTGGAGTGACGGTTAGCCTTGGGGCAGTTGCAGATTGACGGCGCCGGGGTGTTGTTTGACGAGTGAGTACGGCAGGATCGACCAGTCGGGTCTATCGCAAGAGCGTTGCACGCGAGCGAAGTAGGCGCCGAGGTACAAGCCCTTCTCGGTGAAGTACCAAGGTGAAGTGCCCCAGATGCTCTCATCCTGGAAGTTGCAGTCGTCATCTCCCGTCGGTTTCTTCATTTCTGTGGGGTACAGGGCGGTGAATTGCTTGATTACCCAAGGTACCAACTCTTTGCTTACGTACTGATAGCGCGCGTTACTTTCGGCCTCGCTCAGCGGTTTGTCGCCCAGGCTGTCGCGCTCGGCATGCAAAATCGGCGTGCCCTTACCTACCCAAAAGACATCTTCGAGTGACAATGGGTGGCCGGTTTTTACATCGATGTTGAGAGGGGAATCGCCGAAGTCGGGATGCGCGCCGCCGCAGTAATAGCTGGTCGAGATGTTCAGGCTGACCACGGCTGGCGAGATCATTTTCGGTTCTGCCTGCTGCATGAACTCCACGTTTTCCCCGCCCTGTAATTGGCAGCCGTGATAGCTGATGACTTCATTCCAGAGGCGCCCGAGCAACTGCTGGTTAACCCGTTGCTGATCATCTTTCGATAATCCGGACTCCACGCTGAACAGCGAAATCTTTGTCTCAGGCTCCGTCCACCACTGCAGGTCATAGCCCATGAAGTTTTCTTTCTTCGCCGGTTTGAGCTTGAGTCCCTGCAGGCGCAAATACTCGTAAGGCTCGCCGTATGGCAGTGCGGCAATGAAAGGTAAAGTTGCTGAGGTGGGCGCGGGAAGTCTGGCCTCGGTGAGTTTCACCGGCAGCTTTTTGCCCTGCGGACTTTGCCATTCGCCCTGCCAGCCGCTGCCGGTTTCTTCCAGCTTTAAGGTCGGCAGCGGCTTGTCGTCACCGTAGCGGTTATTGCCTTCAACAAGGTTCAACGTGCTGTCTTGTAGCGAGCCGCTGAGGGCTAGGTCACGGTGATATTTCTCATAGAAATAGCGGCCGGTGACTTCGGCCTGCTGTGTGGTGTTGAGTTCAACAACAATCGCCGTCTTGCCCAATGTGCCGGTAAATACGCGCCGGCCATCTTCGGCATGGGCGGTGGAAATCAGTGTGAACAGCGCCGCGGTATATGGCGCCAGGCGCATCAGTCCCTTGAGCATGAATCAATCCTTGAAGGAGTCGGAGGTCGCGTCGGCACACAGGCGCCGGCGCTGAAAAATACGCTGCGGATTATGGCGGGGACGGTTTAACTATTCGAGTTTTCTTGCTCGTACTTTTTAAGCCAGGCTTCGTGCTCAAGGGCCGCAATTTCCCGAGCCATCTGTTGGCGACGTTCCTTGGCAGCATGAAGCTGGACGTCATCGAGAAAGCAGTAGTGACGCAGCCAGTGAAGCGCCATTTCCTCATCCGGAAAGTAGTAAGACTTGGCGCCCTTGCTGTTCCTGGGCGTGTCATTCATTTGCTCGTCAAAAACCATCGCAGTGATTTCATCCGGCGGCAAAGATCCCGTATGGGCGACCTTGTCCTGAAACATCCATGCAATCTCATCAATGTGTTTTTGCGCGCTGCGATGACTACGTCGATAGAACCGTTGATGCTCACAAGTCTGTTTCAGCCGCGCCAACATCAACTCTGGGTTAAGCCACTGCCCGAGGTCATGATGATGTGCGTTGATCACTATCCCCTTGACCCAACGATCCACGAATCGATCAACAAAGTCTTCTGTGTCAGCCTTTTTCGCATCAGCGAAAATCAGGCAATAGCGGGTTTGAACGTGAATGACCAGCAACACATGCTTGCGTTGTACCGTTATCGCGTGCACCAGCCACTGCTCATCAGCGCCGCTCGACTCATCATCTTCAATGATTGAGGAAGGCGGATTAGTGTCCACCGGCGTAATCTTTTTGCCTTTGTGAACACGGCTGAAAAACTTGCTGGCGGCTTCGGTGCAATTGAAGATCAACATTCTGATTCTCTGGAAAGTGCTGGGGAGAATGGTCAGTCATCATGAGCAATTTCATCGACCCACTCAATTTCATAATGCCGACGCTCAATATCAGAAAGTAACTTGCGCGCATCATCGCTCAAGATTGATAACTCCGCGTCAGTCAAAAGGTCATGCGAGACCATCAAGGTCAACTTCCATAGTGCGGAGGATCGAGTGAGGCCATCGAACATGCGGGCCATGTCGTGGTTCCGATCATTGATCAGTCCGTAGATCATGCCGTAGCGCGCATGCGCCGAAAGGGCTCCGTGCTGAGTGATGGTTCTGGTGTCGGCGATAACGCCTTGGCAAAACCGGTCGAGTGCGATTTTGCGCAGTTCCTTGAACTTCTTCCAGTCACTTTCAATGATCGACATGGTTTCTCTCCGCGCTTTTTTCTTGAGGCGTTCGAATTTTTCGTCTGGACTTCCAAAGATACAAAGCAGCCGTTCATTTCGTCCACATACTCAGCATCACCAAGACCAGCAAACCAATATAGACCCTGGCATGCACCCGATCCGGGATCCGCCCAATCCATGGCGCGGCCAAGCGTATCCCGATGAGTGAGCCAACCGTCAGCACCGCAAACGCGAGCAGATCCACATACCCGACAAACCACGTGCCCAGGTCAGCCTGACTGAACCCGGCCAGCGCCATGTACGTCAGCGTCCCGGCAACTGCCACCGGCAAACTCAACGGATTGGCCATGGACGTCGCTTGCGACATGCTCAGTCCACAGCGGCGCAACAGCGGCACGGTCATGACGCTGCCTCCTACACCGAGAAACGTCGCGATGGCGCCGATGCCTACACCACCTGCGGAAGTTTCCGTAGCGCCAAGTCGGCGTGGGATGACGTGTGGGTTCTGAGTGAGAAAGCCACGTCGCAGCAGGCAGTCGACGATGGTCACGCCGAGGTAGCCGATGAACGCATAGCGAATCACTTCGCCGCTGACCCACACCGCCGCTATTGCGCCAACGACCGCACCCACTCCGATGAACCCACCCAACGGCCACAGGTAATGGCGGATGAGATTGCCGGCGCGACGGTGTTTGTCGGTGGCGATCAGGGCGTTGACGATCATCACGCAGGTCGAGGTGGCGACGGCGATGTGCATTGCCGACTGGCTGATCGGGTCGTCGGCGCCGTGGCTGGCGGTGAGCAGGCGATACAGCAGCGGCACCACGACGAAGCCGCCGCCGAAGCCGAACAGGACGGCGGTGATGCCGGTCAGGCAGCCGAAGAGGGTCAGCAGTAAATAGAACATGACGAGGTTTCCGTGAAAGGAGAGCGATCGACGATAGAGCGGCATCGCTTGGCCTGCTTCAGCAAGTCAGCCAATAATGTTTGCGTTTACGCCAACCACCGGAAAACGCCTGATGCGCAATGTTTCGATCAATCTGCTGGATGACACGCCGCGCGCGGTGGTGGCGATCGGTACGGATTATTCCCACGGTCACTTGCTGCCTTTTCACACGCATCGTCGGGCGCAATTGTTGTACGGCGCGACCGGGGTGATGCAGGTCAGCACCCATGACGGCAACTGGGTGGTGCCGCCGCAGCGAGCGGTGTGGATTCCGCCGGGGGTGGCGCACGAGGTGCTGATGCTTGGGGTCAGCACGCGCAGCTTGTACATCGAGCCCGGTGCGGTGGATTTGGGGACGCGCTGTCAGGTGATCAGTGTGTCGCCGTTGATGCGGCATTTGCTGATGGAGGCCGTGGAGTTACCGCTGACCTATGACTTGGACGGACGCGATGGCGTGTTGATTGATCTGTTGCTGCACGAATTGACGCGCAGTGCGCCGCTGCCGTTGCACATTCCGCTGCCGCCTGACGGAAAACTCCTGTCTCTGTGTCAGAACTTTCTGCATCAGCCGTACGCCCACCAATCGCCACAGCAATGGGCCGACCAATTACACATAAGCTTGCGTACCTTCAACAGACTGTTTCGCCAACAAACCGGGCTGAGCTTCAGACAATGGCGGCAGCAGGCCTGCGTGGTCCTGGCGCTGGCACGTTTGGCTTCGGGCGAAGCGGTGACGCGCATCGCGCTGGACTTCGGTTATGAGAGCCCGGCGGCGTTCTCGACGATGTTCCGGCGGATCCTCGGGCAGGCACCGTCCGTCTGGTTGGAGGCGGCGAATTAGGGCAAATCAAAAAATGCGTTTGATCCCGGCCGAAAACAACTGTACAAAAACACAGTACATTTTCAATCAGCACTCTTGAGCCCGGAGCACACCATGGCCTCTCTTGCGATGAACCACATCCTCGAACGCATTGCCCTTTTCCAGTTCACCCCGACGCACTGCGTCCAGGCCCGAGCGATGCTGGGCTGGAGCGTGGAACAGCTATCGCGGGAGGCTGAGATTTCGGTTGAAGACATTCAACGCTTTGAAGCGCAGCAGGATGTAGCGGATACGGCGCGACTGGCGCTGGCTTACCGGTTCGAGGCGCAGGGGCTGGTGTTCTTTCCCGGGTTTGCGCCGGGGCGTAGTGCGAGTGTTCAGGGCGTGTCGTCGGAAGCGATGGGGCGTGGGGATTTTGCGATGGCTGATTGAAAAGGCAAGTTGATCTTTATTCCTAAATAGGTATATTTTCGCATGAGTGCAAGGAAGCCGCTCTTGTGGGTCTGCAGTAGCAAGAAAGATCTTAAGCAGATGCCCACAGACGTACAGGATGTTTTTGGTTATGCACTGGATTTGGCCCAGAGTGGTTTGAAGCATCCGGATGCAAAACCCCTGAAAGGGTTTGGAGGCGCAGGTGTACTGGAGCTGATCGAAAACTTCGACACCAACACCTACCGTGCCATCTATACGGTTCGTTTCGGCAGTGCCATTTATGTATTGCACTGCTTTCAAAAGAAGTCGACTACCGGAATCAAAACGGCTCAGTCCGACATTGATCTGATACGAAACCGTCTTCGAGCCGCTCAGGATCACGCGAAAGGATCAGAAAATGATAGAAATTGAAAAAGGTAGCGGGAACGTCTACCAAGACCTCGAACTGCCCAATTCCAGTGAAATGCAGGTTAAGTCGCAGCTCGCGGCGAAGATCGGCGAGATCATCAAGGCTCGCCATCTCACTCAGATTCAGGCGTCTGAAATCCTTGGATTATCCCAGCCAAAACTTTCCGAAATGCTGCGGGGAAAATTTCGAGGGATCAGTGAAGCCAAAATGATGGAATGTCTTTCACATCTTGGGCGAGACGTGCAGATCGTAGTGAAATCGGCCCCCCGATCACGGAAAGAAGGCCGAATTGAAGTGGTGTTTGCTTAACCTGAAACTTATTACGCGCTCTGCACCACCGCCTCACTCTCCCCTTCAACCGCCAACCACCACGCCTCCCCGCGTTGCGGTTGAGCGATATTGAACGCCTCCCCCATCTGCGGCGTGGTAATCGAAACACTGCGTTCCCACGCCAGTGCCAGAATCCGGTCGAACGGTTCGTGCCAGGCGTGCATCGCCAGGTCGAAGGTGCCGTTGTGGATCGGGAAGAGCCAGCGGCCCTTGAGGTCGATGTGCGCTTGCAAGGTTTCTTCCGGCTGCATGTGCACGTGTGGCCATTCGACGTTGTAGGCGCCGGTTTCCATCAGGGTCAGGTCGAACGGGCCGAACTGTTCGCCGATGCGCTTGAAGCCGTCGAAGTAGCCGCTGTCGCCGCTGAAGAAGATCCGCGTGTCGCCGTCGATCATCACCCAGGACGCCCACAGGGAGCTGTTGCCATCGAACAGGCCACGGCCGGAAAAATGCTGCGACGGTGTAGCAACGAAGCGGATGCCGGCAATCTCGGCGCCCTGCCACCAATCGTACTGGCGGACTTTGCTGGCATCGATGCCCCATTTGATCAGGGTGTCGCCGACGCCCAGTGGCGTGAGGAACAGGTTGGTCTTGGCGGCCAGTCTGAGCACGGCCTGGTAATCGAGGTGGTCGTAGTGGTTGTGCGACAGAATCACCGCTTCGATCGGCGGCAACTGGTCGATGCTGATCGGCGGCTGGTGGAAGCGTTTCGGCCCGGCCCACTGCACTGGTGATGCGCGCTCGGCGAAGACCGGGTCGGTGATGAAGAATTTGTCGCGCAGTTTCAGCAGCAAGGTCGAGTGACCGAGTCGATAGACACTGTGGTTGGGCGCCGCCAATAGCTCTTCCCGAGTCAACGCCTGCACCGGGATAGGCGCGGCGGGCCGGGTGTTGCGCGGTTTGTGGAAAATCATGTTCCACATGATCCGCAGCATTTTGCGCAGGCCTTCGCGTTGCACCGGCGCATGATTACGAAACAGGCCTTGAGCCTGTCGAGAGGCTTCAGGCGTGGATGTGTTATCCGGGATCAAAACTGGATTGGCCATGACTGAATGACTCCAGAAAAACCGCGCAATTCGCGGTTTCTCCACGGTTGGGACGATAAATGGCCAAAGCTGCACGCATAGGCCGAACTGTCTGTTTTTTAGGTTGCGAGGATTAACGCAACATTACACTGGGCGGTGTAGTTTCTAGGTTGCATCAAAGCGGATGACAAGTAAACTGCCAAGTGTAATTTCACCCTTTCACTGCCGAAGCGTACTTATGACAGCTCCACAACGCCTCACCGACCGTAAACGCGAAGCCATTATTCAGGCGGCGATTGCCGAATTCCGTGCCCACGGTTTCGAAGTCACCAGCATGGACAAGATTGCCGCCACCGCCGGTGTGTCGAAGCGTACGGTGTATAACCACTTCCCCAGCAAAGAAGAGCTGTTCGCCGAAATTCTCAACCAGTTGTGGGCACGAATCAGCGCAGAGCAATCCGTCGTCTATAACCGCGATCAGCCCTTGCGCGAGCAATTACGGCAGATGCTCCAGGCCAAAATGCAGTTGATGGCTGACGAGAATTTCCTGACCCTGGCCCGTGTGGCAATTGCCGCCACCATTCACTCGCCGGAGCGCGCGCAGAACATGGTCGAGCGCATGGGCAAGCGCGAGGAAGGTCTGACCGTGTGGATTCGCGCCGCGCAGGCTGACGGCCGACTGAAACCGGTCGATCCGGAATTCGCCGCACAGCAAGTACAAGGCTTGCTCAAGACCTTTGCTTTCTGGCCGCAGATGTCGATGGGCCGCGCCGCCCTCGATGTCGATATGCAGAACAGCGTCGCCGAATCGGCGTTGCAGATGTTTCTGGCCCACTATCAGCTCTAAATCGCCCCTCTCCTGCGCGAACCATCGACTAAATGGCTCGGAAGGACACTGATTATTCCCGTTGGAATAAATGACAATGTCCGACAATCGACCGACGAACGGTTAGCCTGAGAAAATACTGCAAAGTATTTCAGGATGAATTTCGCGCAGGGCATCATGGAAAACCAACGCGGCAAAGGCTTGTCATTCGCCAGACGTATTTATCTGCCCAGAGCCATCGGCTTGGGCGTGGGATTCTTCAGCGTCGCTGCGGCGTTGTATCCGCTGACCATGCCCGACTGGCTGTGGGCGCTGTTGTTGTTTAACGGTTTCGCCTGGCCGCACTTGGCTTACCAGATCTCCACGCGCTCGGCGTTCCCGTATCAGGCTGAACGCCGCAATTTGTTATACGACTCGATGTTCGGCGGTTTTTGGGCGGCGTGCTTTCAGTTCAACCCGCTGACCACCGTGACCATCCTGTCGATGATGACCATGAACAACGTTGCCGCCGGCGGCCAACGTCTGTTCGTGTTCGGCGCCCTCGCGCAAATCGCCGGTGTACTGCTGGGCTGGGCGATTTTCGGTGGCAAATTCAGCCTGACGATGACCCAAACGCAAGTCTGGGCCTGCCTGCCGATGCTCACCCTGTATCCGCTCGCGCTGGGCATGGTCTGTTATCACCTGGCGATCAAACTCTCCCAACACAAACGCGCACTAAGTGCCCTGAGCCGCACCGACAGCCTCACCGGCCTGCTCAATCACGGGGCCTGGAAAGACCTGCTGCACCTGAAATTTCAGCAATGCCGCCAACACAACACCCAAGCCACGCTGGCGTTGATCGACATCGACCGTTTCAAGGAGATCAACGACAGCTTCGGGCACATCGTCGGCGATGCGGTGCTGCGGCAATTGAGTCAGGAGCTCAAACGCCTGCTGGACCAGTACGAATTGGCCGGGCGCTACGGCGGTGACGAGTTCTGCGTGATCCTGCCGACACTGCCCCTGCACAAGGCCGAGGCCCTGATGGAGCAATTGCGCGAGGCATTGCAGCAGTACCGTCATCCGCAGGTGCCAGAGTTGCGAGTGGGCCTGAGTATCGGTTTGGCGCGCTATCAATACTTGTACAAGGATGCACTGGACTGGCTGGACGATGCCGACAAAGCGCTCTACATCGCTAAACACACGGGCCGCAACACCATCAGTGTGGCCTTGACCAGGACCGCGACAGACAACGCCGACGCCTAAAAAGTTATACAAAATTACAAATAATTACTTCCTTGTACAAGTTTATGAAGTTTTGTATAAGTAGCCATCTGCCAGCTAAGGAATACTGGTATTGAGCAGTCATTGCCGAATGCCGTCCGCGCATTCGGTCTGCCGGCGCGGAAATAGGGACTGAATCCTCGATCTTCCCCACTTCCTGAGTACTGCGAACATGTTCTTTAATCGCCACAAAGCCGTCGTCGACGATCTTCAGCGCACCCTCACCGAACAAACGGGCCTGCTCGATGCGATCAATCGCTCGATGGCGGTCATCGAGTTCGACCTCGATGGCGTGGTGCTGCGCGCCAACGACAACTTTCTCAAGACCATGGGTTACACCGCCGAACAAGCGATCGGCCAGCCCCATCGGCGTTTTTGCACGCCAGAATTCGGGCGCAGTGCTCAATACACTGATCTGTGGTCACGTCTGAAAAACGGCCAGTTTCAGTCCGGTACATTTGAACGGGTCGACGGCAAGGGCCAGCCGATCTGGCTGGAAGCCAGCTACAACCCGATCAAGGATGCTTCGGGACGGGTGGTGAAAGTGGTCAAGTACGCCATGGACGTGACCGCCAAGGTGCAGCAGGAAAGCGAAGCCAACGCCAAGTTGCAGGCGATCGACCGGGCAATGGCGGTCATCGAATTCAACCTCGACGGCAGTATTCTCACGGCCAATCAGAATTTTCTGACGCGCATGGGTTACACCCTCGCCGAACTGAAAGGCAAACATCACCGTTTGTTCTGCACGCCGGCACTGGTCAACAGCAGCGCCTATGAGGATTTCTGGCGGCGCTTGAATCAGGGCGAACTTTTCCAGGGGCAGTTCGAACGCGTGGATAAACGCGGGCAAACGGTGTGGCTGGAAGCCAACTACAACCCGGTCTACGACGCTGCCGGGCGCTTGTGCAAAGTGGTGAAGTTCGCCTCCGATGTCACCGCGCGCGTCGAGCAACACGAACAGGATGCACGCAGTGCCAGCGCGGCTTATCACATCTCGGTAGCGACGCGAAAAGTCGCCGAGCAAGGTACGCAGGTGATCCAGCAAGCCGCCAGCGAAATGCGCGAAATCGCCGAAGACATTGCCGAGTCTTCAACGCTGATTGCGCAACTGGGCGAACGCTCCGAGCAGATCACCGCCATCGTCAACACCATCCGCTCGATTGCCGACCAGACCAATCTGCTGGCGCTCAACGCTGCAATTGAAGCCGCCCGCGCCGGTGAACAGGGCCGCGGGTTTGCCGTGGTTGCGGACGAGGTGCGCCTGCTGGCGGGGCGTACCAGCGGCTCGACGGCGGAGATATCCACCATGATCGGTTTGATCCAGAGCGAAACCCGTCAGGCCATCAAGAGCATGGAAGGCACCCGGGGCCGTGCGGCTGAAGGCGTCGAATTGGCGAATCAGGCGGGGACGGTGATTCTACAGATTCGTGATGGTGCCAGTGAGGCGGTGGATGCGGTGAGCATGTTTGCCAATGAACGGGTGCCGGGGTAATCGATGCAGGGTCAGTAGACCGAGGCGCGACCTTCGCGAGCAAGCTCGCGAAGGGGCCGGCCGCCACAACGCAGGGCTTATAGTGACTACACGTCCCATGCCCTGCCGAGTGCACCATGACCACTGAAAAACCCGCATTGCCTGAAACAGCTCCCGTCGATCACCTGCGCTTCCACCGCCCCCACGCCCACCTCAACACCACCTTCGGCAACGACAAGTTTGCGCTGCGCGCCGAGGCATTCGCGCGGTTCTTCGGCACGCCGCTGTTTCTCGGTGCGCAAACCGTGATCGTCGCGGTGTGGATCGGCCTCAACGTGTCGGGCGTGACGCAATTCGACGTTTACCCGTTCATCCTGCTCAACCTCGCCTTCAGCCTCCAGGCCGCCTATGCCGCGCCGCTGATTCTGCTGGCACAAACCCGTCAGGCCGCCCGAGACAAGGCACAAGCCGATGCCGATGCGCTACACCGTGAAGCGCTGGCACAGGCCAATACCGAGCGGCAGGCCCAAGCGGCGAAGAACACCGCGCAACTGCTTGAGCTGCTGGAGCAGAACACCCGCCTCACCGAGATGACCAAAAACCTCACCGAACGCATCGCCAGTCTGACCAGCGAACTGCACGATCATATGCGCCAGAACCCGCAGCGCTGATCACGGCAAACGCAGTACCCGCCCGAGTTCATCGAACAACGTCACCACCGAGCGCAAGGCTCGGCAATCCGGGCGTGTCAGCAACCACAGCGCGGTGTCGTAACCGTGCAGCGGCTCGCTCATCGCCTGCACACCCTCGGTGATGAGGAAGTCCGGTAATGCCGCCACACCGAGGCCTGCGCGAACCAGTTCCGTGACTGACAACATGCTGTTGCAGCGATAGCCCGGGGTGACACCGGGTAGATGCTGACGACGCCAGGCGACAGTCGGATGATCGGGCAAAAAGTCATCCGGGGCGATCCAGGTCAACGCCGTCAGATCCGAAGCATCGACATTTTGCAGATAACGCAAACTGGCGCAGACGCGGTAGGAAATCGTCGCCAGTTGCCGTCCGACCAGATGCTCGGGCGGTGTCCGCGTCAGGCGCAGAGCAATGTCGGCATCACGGCGACTGAGGTTGGCGAAGTCGTTGGAGGTGCTCAGTTCGATGGTCAACGCCGGATAATTGGGCATGAACTGCGCCAGCGCCGGCAGCAGCAAACCCTGCAAAACCGAATCGGTGCAGGTCAGACGCACCGTGCCGCTGACCACTTCGCCGCCCTGCTCCACGCCGATACGTGCGGCTTCCAATGCCTGTTCGGCGCGTTCAGCTTGCTCGGCCAGCGTCTGCGCGAGGTTCGTCGGCAGGTAACCGGCACGGCTTTTTTCGAACAATTGCTGGCCGAGTGCGGCTTCGAGACGGCGCACGGCGCGGAATACCGTCGACACATCGACCTTCAACAGCTGCGAGGCGCGGGCCAGGGAGCCGCCACGCACCAAGGCCAGAATCAGGGCGAGGTCGGGGTAGTCGAGCTGATAGTGCGTGACTGCATTGATCACTTGGGCAAACGCCAATGTTGAGTGCGTGAACGCCAATCTATAGTGAGTGCCATCAATCAACAAGCGCAGGGAACCCCCATGGAAAACAGCGCCATCCGTATCGCCCTGATTGGCGATTACGACCCGCAAGTCACCGCCCACCAAGCCATTCCCGTCGCCCTCGGTCTGGTCGCCGAACACCTCAATCGCAACGTGCAATTCGAATGGCTGGCCACCGAGCAGATCCACGCCGATACGCCGCTCGAGCGGTTCGACGGCTTCTGGTGCGTACCGGCCAGCCCCTACAAAAGTGAAGACGGCGCACTGCGAGCGATCCGTTTTGCCCGCGAACAGCAGCGCCCTTTCCTCGGCACCTGCGGCGGTTTTCAGCATGCGGTGCTGGAGTTTTCCCGCAACGTGTTGGGCTGGGTGGATGCGGAACATGGTGAAACATCACCCGACTCAGAACGCGCGGTACTCACGCCGTTGACCTGTTCGCTGGTCGAAGCGGTGGACAGTATTCACTTGGTGCCAGGCTCGTTGATCGCCAAGGCGTACGAAACGTCTGAGATTCGTGAAGGTTATCGCTGCCGCTTCGGTGTTAATCCGCTGTTCGAACAGCAACTGTTGGGCGATCGGCTACAGGCGGTGGGGCATGATTCGTCAGGGGATTTACGCGCGATTGAACTCAAGGATCAGCGATTTTTTGTCGCGACGTTGTTTCAACCGGAGCGTGCCGCGCTCAAAGGGCAGATGCCACCGCTGGTGCGCGCGTTTGTTGAAGCTTGCATGGAGCCGCGTTGATGGCGTCCTGCTTTGCGGTGATTTTTACCTCGACCCGAACCGAGGGTGACAACGGCTATGCCGAGGCGGCTGAACGCATGGAATTGTTAGTGCGTGAACAGCCGGGATTTCTCGGGGTGGAGTCGGTTCGCGGCGTGGATGGCGTCGGGATTACGGTGTCGTATTGGCAGAGCGAAGCGGCGATTCTGGCGTGGCGACAGAACGCTGAGCATCGGCTGATTCAGGAGCGTGGGCGTTTGCAATGGTATTCGGCGTTTCATACGCGGGTGTGCCGGGTTGAGCGTGAGTATCGGTTCAGCCAGTAATTGCAGGGTCATACTTTCGGCCGCCTTCGCGAGCAGGCTCGCTCCCACAATGGATTTGTGATCGACGCAGATCCAATGTGGGAGCGAGCTTGCTCGCGAAGAGGCCCGCACTGTCACAGATAATCTCAGCCCCGAACCAGACTCCGCACCGCGACAATCTCCGGCACTTCAACCCTGCTCATATAAACGCGCAACGGCTCGGTAATGTTGATCCGCTCATCGATGTTCTGATCCAGCAACAACTGAATCAACTCGCGCTTAAGGGTCATGGTCTGCGCCGTCGCCGGTGCCCAGACGAATTCATTCACAGGAATAATGCCGTCATCCGCCACGTCCATGCCGAACGAATCTTCGCTGAAACGCACGATATATTGACCGGTCTTGCGGTTGAGGCCGACAAAACCCTTGAGATCGTCGGCAGCCTGGCAGATGAGTTGGGAGGTGATGCGCATGGTAAACCTCACGAAAAATGATCGATGGTTTACACGCAGGGCAACGGAGCGGCGCGCCCTCTGCCGGGACGTCTGCCGAGGGCAAGCGTACTGCAAACCGCGCCACAAAAGTGCAGGAAAAATCGCTTTTAATACGTTTATGTCGGTCCTGCGATAGCACGCAATCGATTCAGTTGTTAAAAGGTAGGTCTTTGAAAATGCCCTGCGAAAGGAACTCGAACATGCCCGCCACTTTCACCAAAAGCGCTCTGGTCCTGAGCCTGCTGCTCGGTCTTGGTCAGGCACACGCTGCCAGCCAAACCGACCCGAAAGCGATCGCTGCTGCCAACGGCATCCCGCACCCGGCCGTGATTGCTCACCGTGGCGCGTCCTTCGATGCACCGGAATCCACCGCAGCGTCCTACAAACTGGCCCGCGACCTCGGCGCCGATTACCTGGAAATGGACCTGCAGCGCAGCAAGGACGGCGTGCTGTTCGCCCTGCACGACAACAATCTGCAACGTACCACCGACGTCGCGACCAAGTTCCCGGATCGCAAGGACAGCCCGGCCAACGCCTTCACCATGGCCGAACTGAAAAGCCTCGACGCCGGCAGCTGGTACAACAAGGCCTACCCCGACCGCGCGCGCCCGACTTATGCCGGGCTGAAAATTCTCACCCTCGATGAAATCATCGACATCGCCCAGGCCAACCCGCAACACAAGCCGGGCCTGTACATCGAGACCAAAGAGCCGCAGCTGTTTCCCGGGATCGAGAAAGACCTCAAGGAAAAACTCCAGGATCGCGGCTGGCTGAGCCCGGCCGGTTCGAAGCTGGCGAAAAGCGCGCTGGGTGTGGGTCAGGGTAAAGGCAAGGTGATCCTGCAGACGTTCGAGAAGAACAGCCTTGCCCTGCTGGAAAAAGAAATGCCGCAAGTGCCGAAGATCCTCCTGCTGTGGGTCGGCGAAGGCAGCATCGAGCCGAAATCGAAAGTGACCTTTGCCGAGTCCGGCGAGAAAGACAAAAACGTTTTCTACGGCAAACAAGAGCCGAAGTCCGAAGCCGAATTCAAGCAATGGGTGGACTACGCCAAGTCGCAAGGTGCCATCGGTACCGGCCCGTCGGCGAAGTTGACCAAGGGCGGCGATCAGAGCTATTCGGATCTGGTGCAACCGTGGATGAACCAGTACACCCACGATCAGGGCATGCTGGTGCACGTCTACACCGTTGATGAGCCGGTGGACTTCGAGAAAGTCATGGCGGCCGGTGTCGACGGCATCTTCACCAACCGCGCCAGCGAATTGTTGAAGTTCTACAAACGCCCGGCGGCTGGCACGGTTGATCAGGTGTTGAAGAACAACGGTTTCTGATCTGAAATCCAGGCGCCTTCATCGCGGGCAAGCCACGCTCCCACAGGTTCTGTGCAGGTGCATGGCTTGCCCGTTTTGTTTGGGTGCAGGGTTTTAAGGGTGAGTTAAGTTGCGCTGGTTAACCTGAGGCCACTTAAACGAGTCACCCAAGGAATGAACCGATGAAAACTTTGACTGCCCTGTTTACCGCCGCTGCCCTGACCCTCTCTGCTGGCGTGGCCCTGGCTGATGTCCGCGTCGACCAGATCCCGCAACTGGTCAAGGAAGGCAAGATCAAGTCGCTGGAATCGATGAATGCCGAAGCGCTGAAACTGTATCCGGGTGCAACTATTACTGACACGGACCTGGATAACCACTTCAACGGTTATGAGTATGAAGTTGAATTGAAAACTGCTGATGGCAAAGAGTTCGATGTGGACTTTGATGCGACCACTGGCAAGGTGTTGAGCAACAAGCA
Organism: Pseudomonas sp. 3B-A001-10F; assembly: GCF_056313565.1. Taxonomy (NCBI): domain Bacteria; kingdom Pseudomonadati; phylum Pseudomonadota; class Gammaproteobacteria; order Pseudomonadales; family Pseudomonadaceae; genus Pseudomonas; species Pseudomonas sp. 3B-A001-10F. The sequence continues at coordinate 151,645 of NZ_JBQYFW010000008.1, read as the reverse complement.
AGACACTTGATTGAACGCACCACCAAAAGCCGCACGATTGAAAGATCGTGCGGCTTTTTTTGTGTTCGGCTTTTTTGATGTGTTGTCAGTGAAATTTTCTCCCCCTCACCCCAGCCCTCTCCCCCAAGGGGGCGAGGGGGGAAGGGAGCAGATCGGGGACTTTTCAATGCCTGAGTTCGACTCGCAATCTTGAAGCCGATCAGGAAAACAACAAGGACCTGAGTACGCCTCGAAATCTCAGGTCGGCGTAGCTCGCATAATCACCACGGTCAGTCCCCTCTCCCTCCGGGAGAGGGCTAGGGTGAGGGGAAAAGGCATCACACCGAGGTGCTGACCAACGAGCCCGAAGTGCTCGAGTCGGAGTCCTGCAACGCCTGCAACAATGAAGCTGTGGCGGTGGACAGGGAGGCCGAGGTGGCGGTGATCTGCGCTTGTGCGGCAGCTACTTCGGCGGTTTTGGCATCCGAACTTTCCTGCTTCGCCTGGGCCGCTTGCAGCGCTTGCTGCTCCTCCTGCAATTGCTTCTGCAACTCGGCAATCTGCTTGCGCAGTTCCTTCACCGAATCCGATTCTTCACTGCTGCTGGAGCTGCTGTCACCCGCCGGAGCGGCCCCATCACCGGCGGCGACTTTACCGCTATCGGCAGTCGCGCCCGTGCTGGCGGTTGCTGAGGTAGACGTGTCGTCACCAACGTCGCTAATCGACGTTTTGCTGGTGGGCGTGCTGAGGGTCTGATTGATCGAAACAGACGTGATGCTGACCATGGAAATACTCCAATGCCGGTTATAGATAACCGGTCATCGACCACGGCCGCCTCAATTTGAGATCGACTGTGTACCGACTCGGTATCCGAACCGGTACACGGTCGTTTGCGTCAGGCACTCAGACGCGCGGTGACTTCGTTCAGCTCCCCCGACAGACTGTGCAGGTTCTGACTCGCGCTTTCGGTGCGCTGCACGTTGTCGAGGTTGGTGCTGGCGATCGAGGTGATCTCGGTGAGGTTGCGCGAGATGTCCTCGGCCACCGAGGTCTGCTCTTCGGCGGCGGTAGCAATCTGGCGGTTCATGTCGCGGATCGCTTCCACCGCGTGGGTGATGCGCTCCAGCATCGCGCCGGCCTGGGTCACCTGCTCGACGCTTTCATCACTGCGCGTCTGGCCGCTGTCGATGGCTTGCGCCGCGTCCACCGCGCCGGTCTGCACGCTCTGGATGATCTGGTTGATCTCGATGATTGACTCGGCGGTGCGTTGTGCGAGGTTGCGTACTTCATCGGCGACCACGGCAAAACCACGCCCGGCCTCACCGGCGCGCGCCGCTTCGATGGCCGCGTTCAAGGCCAGCAGGTTGGTCTGTTCGGCGATGCCGCGAATCACTTCCAGCACTTTGCCGATGCGGCCGCTGTCGGCTTCCAGACGACGGATCACCGTGGCGGTATTGGCGATTTCGCCGCGCATCTGGGTGATCGAGTGGATGGTGCTCTGCATGACCTTTTCACCCTGCTGGGCGGACTGGTCGGCATCGTCGGCCGCACGCGCAGCATCAGCGGCGTGACGCGCCACTTCCTGGGCGGTGGCGGACATTTCGTTCATCGCCGTGGCCACTTGATCGGTGCGATTGAATTGTTCGTTGGTGCCGCCGGCCATGGTCGTGGCGATCGCATTCAACTCACCGCTGGCGCTGTCCAGATCGCTGGCGCTGCGTTGCAAACGGGTGAAGGTTTCGGCGAGGAAATCGCGCAAGGTGTTGGCGGCGGCGGCGAGGTTGCCCAGCTCATCCTGGCGGTCGCTGACCACGCGCTCGGCGAGTTTGCCGCGACTCAACTGGGTGACGTAATCGATCAGTTTGCGGATCGGCTCGACCAGGTTGCGGTTGACCAGCCACAGGCTCAACAAGCCGATCAGCAGACCCGACGCGAGCATCACCAGCAGCCCCAGCCACACGGTGCGATCAGCCTCGGCACTGATCAGCGCCGACTGCGCGGTACCTTGCTTGCGCAACTCGGCGACCAGCTCGCTCATCTGATCGCTGGCGGCGCGGTCGACACCTTTGACCGCGCTGTCGCCCGCCGTCGGATCACCACCGGCCGCTACGTAGGCATCGCGGCCCTTCTGGTAGGCAGCGCCGAGCAGACGATGTTCTTCACGCAGACGTTCGATGCGGGTTTTCAGCGCCGGCTCGATGCCTTTCTGGCCGGCCAGTTCGCCGAGGATGTTTTGCACATCGCGCTGACGGTCCTCGAACTGCCCCCAATATTTGCTCAGATCCGCCGGTTGCTTGCCGCGCAGCAGAACGTTTTTCCATTCCTGCACCTGCACCTTGAATTGCAGGTTGGCCTCGTCGATCAATTGCGAAGTGTGCAAGGGACCGGCGATCAACTGGCTGTAACTCTGCACGCCGTTGGAGAGGAAATGAAAACAGGCCAGGGCAATCAACAGCACCGCCAGCAGGCTGCCGCTCAGCAGGGCGAGAATTTGCGCTCTCAGGGATTTTTGCAGCATCGAAAGATACTCAGGACAAGGATGAGGCACGCCCGGTAAGGCGTGAAATTTTGCCGGACATCCCTGTCGGCACGCCTTGGCTCATGGCCAAGCGCGCGCAACGTAACCCAAGTGTGATCGGCACGCCAGAGCGCCTCTTGAAGAAAATCCGACCATCGGTAAGTCGCTGATTTGACGTCACTTTGCCGTCACATAAACGTCATGTGACATTGCGATGATGCGGCTCAGTGAACCTGCCATTTGCACAACCGACGCACCCTCCTCGCAGCGAGCCTTCATGAACCACAGCCTCGATATCAGCCATCGCGATCCCGATCTGTTTGGCCTGCTCTACGGCTTTCGTTTCCTGCCCGGCGAACGTGGCCGCGAAGTCGACTCGGCGACAGCGTTGCGCTGCTTGCAGGACGATAACGACACGGGCGAATTCCTTTGGCTGCACCTCAATCTGGCGCATGCGGCGTGCGAGCGCTGGATGAAAAGTCATCTGCAATTGCCCGAGGAGTTTTTCGAAGCGTTGCACGAAGGTTCGCGGTCGACGCGCATCGAGCATGTCGACTCGGCGTTGCTGGCGGTGGTCAACGATGTCGTGTTCAACCTCAGCAGCATGGTCTCCTCGGACGTGTCGACGCTGTGGGTCTGTGTGCGCAGCAAACTGATCGTCAGTGCGCGTCTGCAACCGCTGCACTCGGTGGATAAATTGCGCTCGTCGGTGAAGGCCGGCGAGCGTTTTCGTTCGCCCTCGGAATTGCTCGTGCATCTGCTGCGCGATCAGGGCGAAGTACTCACGCAAATCGTGCGCAAGACCAGCATGAGCGTCGATCAGGTCGAGGACGAATTGCTCTCCTCGCGGCTGTCGACCAACCGTGCCGAACTCGGCGCCAATCGCCGTGTGCTGGTGCGGCTGCAACGGCTGCTGGCGCTGGAGCCGGGTTCGCTGCTGCGTCTGCTCAACCGGCCGCCGCCCTGGTTGCAAAAGGAGGACGTCAAGGAGCTGCGCAAATCCACCGAGGAGTTTGCGCTGATCATCAACGACCTCACCGCCCTCGGCGAGCGGATCAAACTGTTGCAGGAAGAGATCGCCGCCAACCTCAACGAACAGAGCAACCGCACGCTGTTCACCCTGACCGTGGTGACGGTACTGGCGCTGCCGATCAACATCATTGCCGGTTTTTTCGGGATGAATGTGGGTGGGGTGCCGTTGTCGCAGGATCCGGAAGGGTTCTGGATTCTGGTTGCACTGGTGGCGACGTTTACCGTGATTGCCGGGCGGTGGGCGTTTCGCAAACGCGGGGATTACTGACGCCTGAACGCTCGTTCCCACGCTCTGCGTGGGAATGCATCAAGTGACGCTCTGCGTCACAGGGACGCGGAGCGTCCCGGGCGTCATTCCCACGCAGAGCGTGGGAACGAGCAGAAGACCGACGGTGGGGCTAATCAGCCAAACACTGACATGGCGCAGTTTCTCTGTAACATTCTGCAACGATCATGGGCGACATTCCTTCCCTCGCTCAGGATTGTCCTGCCATGGCTACTCCCTCCCTGACCGCCAGCCCCGCGTCCGCCCACAGTGGCAGGCCAGCCCTCGACAAGAAAACCGGCCCGTTTACCTACGTGATCTTTTTCGCCGTGTTGGCGCTGGGAATGCTGTTCACCGCTTACAGCCTGATGCACGACATGCACGAACTCGGCACGGTAGTCACCACGTGGACGCCGTTCCTGCTGCTCGGCGTGGCGCTGCTGATTGCCCTGGGTTTCGAGTTCGTCAACGGTTTCCACGACACCGCCAACGCCGTCGCGACGGTGATCTACACCCACTCGTTGCCGCCGAATGTCGCGGTGGTCTGGTCGGGGTTCTTCAACTTTCTCGGCGTGTTGCTTTCGAGCGGCGCGGTGGCGTTCGGCATCATCGCGTTGCTGCCGGTGGAGTTGATTCTGCAGGTCGGTTCGTCTGCCGGTTTCTCGATGATTTTCGCCCTGCTGATCGCGGCGATCCTGTGGAACCTCGGCACCTGGTGGCTGGGCTTGCCGGCGTCGTCTTCGCACACGCTGATCGGTTCGATCATCGGCGTCGGCGTGGCCAACGCCTTGATGCACGGCCGTGACGGCACCAGCGGTGTCGATTGGGCGCAGGCGACCAAGATCGGTTACGCCTTGCTGCTCTCGCCGCTGGTAGGTTTCGGTTGCGCGGCGCTGTTGCTGCTGGCGCTGCGTGCGTTCGTGAAGAATCGCGCGCTGTACAAGGCCCCTAAAGGCAACACCCCGCCGCCGTGGTGGATTCGCGGTTTGCTGATTCTGACCTGCACCGGCGTGTCCTTCGCCCACGGCTCCAATGACGGCCAGAAAGGCATGGGCCTGATCATGCTGATTCTGGTCGGCACATTGCCGATGGCCTACGCCTTGAACCGCACCATGCCCGAAGAACAATCGCTGCAGTTTGCCGCCGTGGCGCAAGTCACCCAGCAGGCGCTGGTGAAAAGTGCACCGCTGCCGACGCCCGCCGATCCGCGTGCGGTGCTCTCCGATTATGTGCGCAGCAAGGACGCCACGCCGCAACTGATCCCCGCCCTCGCCGCCCTCACTGGGCACATCGGTGAAGAAGTCAAAGGCTACGGCTCGCTGGCGAAAGTCCCGGCCGAAGCCATGGGTAACGTGCGTAACGACATGTACCTGGCCAGCGAAAGTATTCGCCTGATGGACAAGAACAAGGTCGGCAATTTCGATGCTGACACCAGCAGCAAACTGCAACTGTTCAAGCAGCAGATCGACAACGCCACACGGTTTATTCCGCTGTGGGTGAAGATCGCCGTGGCCATCGCGCTCGGGTTGGGCACCATGGTCGGCTGGAAGCGGATTGTGGTGACGGTCGGCGAGAAGATCGGCAAGACCCATCTGACCTATGCCCAGGGCGCCTCGGCGGAAACCGTGGCGATGTTGACCATTGGTGCGGCGGACATGTTTGGTTTGCCCGTTTCGACGACCCATGTGTTGTCTTCGGGGGTAGCCGGGACCATGGTCGCCAACGGTGGCGGGTTGCAGATGAGGACCATACGCAATCTGTTGATGGCGTGGGTGCTGACACTCCCCGCCGCCATTCTGCTGTCAGGCAGCCTCTACTGGCTGTTCACCCAGATCTTCTAATTCGCACAATTCTCCTTGTGGGAGCGAGCTTGCTCGCGAAAGCGGTGGATCAGTCAACTCTGAATTGACTGACACGCCGTCTTCGCGAGCAAGCTCGCTCCCACATTGGTTTAGTGTTCAGGTTTAGAGCGCAGAGCGGATCAGATCGCCCAGCCAATCCATAAACACCCGCACCCGCAACGGCAAATGCCGTTGCCGCGCATACAACAATGAAATCCCCATCGCCGGCGCGGTGAATTGCGGCAATACGGTCACCAGTTCGCCGTTATCCAGATGCGGTTGCATGCCGGTACGCGGCACCTGCGTCAGACCAAAACCGCCCAGGCACGCCGACTCGTAAGCGTCAGTGCTGTTGACCGTAATGCTGCCAGCCATCGGCAAGCGTTTAACCTGACCGCCCTCCTCATACACAAAACCTTCCGAACGCGAACCGAGCACGCCGACGTAATGCACCAGTCGATGCTGCGCCAGATCTTCCAGGGTTTGCGGCACGCCGTAACGCTCGAGGTAGGCGGGGCTGGCGCAGTTGACCATGGGGAAGTCACCGAGATGTCGCGCGACCACCGATTGATCCGGCTGCGCGCCAATCCTCACCACGCAATCGAAGCCTTCGCTAAGCAAGTCCACGCGGCGATCGGTGCTGCTGATTTCCAGCTCCAGGTTCGGATGACGCGCCATGAATTGCGGCAGGCGCGGCATGATCAGACGCCGCGCGAGAATGTTCGGCATGTCGATCCGAATGCGCCCGGTCAGCGACGCCTCGTCCTGGCGGAACAAGCCCTCGATCTCGTCCATGTGCGAGAGCAGGTCCTTGCTGCGCTCGTACAACACCAGACCGTCCTGCGTCGCCTGCACCTTGCGTGTGGTGCGTTGCAGCAGACGCGTGCCGAGCAGGGTTTCCAGCGCTTGCACATGTTCGGACACGGTCGAGCGCGGCAAGCCAAGGCTCTCGCCCGCGAGGGTAAAACTCGACAGTTCGCTGACCCGGACGAAGGTGCGCAGCAGTTCCAGTTTGTTCATAAGGCACCTATGGATTGTTCGGCTGAGCCGATTAGTGATTCCGTTTTCAACCTGTTTATCACCCCTTGGCGGACAAATAAACTGAGCCCATCACCACTCACCGCAATCGAGGAAGCCTCCATGAATCGCAAAATCGCATTGATCACCGGCGCCAGTCGCGGCTTGGGCAAAAACGCCGCCCTGCACCTCGCCGCTCAGGGCATCGACATCATCGGCACCTACAACAGCCGCGCCGATGAAGCCCAGGTGCTGGTAACCGAACTGCAAGCACTCGGCGCGAAAGCCGTGATGTTGCAACTGGACGTCGGCCGCAGCGAAAGCTTTGCCGATTTCGGTACACGTGTTGAGCAGGCGTTGCAGCAGACGTTTGACCGTCAGCGTTTTGATTTCCTGATCAACAATGCCGGGATCGGCGTGCATGCGTTGTTTGCCGAGACCACTCCGGAGCAGTTTGATTTGCTGATGAACATTCAGTTGAAAGGGCCATTCTTCCTGACCCAACAGTTGCTGCCGCTGATCAACGATGGCGGGCGGATCATCAATATTTCCAGCGGCCTGACCCGTTTCAGTCTGCCGGGTTACGGCGCCTATGCGGCGATGAAAGGGGCGATGGAAGTGCTGACCCGTTATCAGGCCAAAGAGCTGGGGGCCCGGCAGATCGGCGTGAACATTCTCGCCCCGGGCGCCATCGAAACTGACTTCGGCGGTGGCGCCGTAAGAGACAACTCGGCGCTGAATGCAATGGTCGCCAGCAACACCGCATTGGGCCGTGCCGGGCAGCCGGATGACATTGGCGGGGCATTGGCGTTGTTGCTGTCGCCGGGTGCGCAGTGGATCAATGGTCAGCGGGTCGAGGCATCCGGCGGCATGTTCCTCTAACCAACGCTGAAATACTTTCCCTGGTAGGAGCTGCCGAAGGCTGCGATCTTTTGATCTTGTCTTTAAAAACAAAATCAAAAGATCGCAGCCTTCGGCAGCTCATACAGGGGGATCGAGGTTAGTTCTGGCAAGCGTTACGGGTCATGAAGCGCTCACGTACCACGTCATAGCCCCAGTGATAAACGTAGGTGTACGGCAGGAAAAACAGCAACACGCCGATGTCGAGCAAAAACGCCTGCCACAGGCTGACCGACAGCCACCAGGCAATCAGCGGCACGCCCATCACGATCAAGCCGCCTTCGAACAGCAGCGCGTGCACCACACGTATCCAAGCGTTGTGCGCGACGTTCATGCGTTCCAGCATCCGGTCGAAGAAACGGTTGAACACCACGTTCCAGCCCAGCGCCAGCAACGCGATCAACACGGTCACCGCGCCCATTTCAAGCATCGGTTTTTGCATGATCCACGCCAGCAACGGGGTGCAGATCAGGATGGCCAGCAGTTCGAAACCAACGGCCTGGAAAATACGTTCAGTGATCGATTTGTGGGCAGTCATGGCCTGACTCCTTGAGTGAAGAGGGTTGCCATGATCTATGCTCGCATCGATACTTCATAACCAATAACCATCGATCAAGGCGATAGTTGATGATCTCGCAGGAAGTGCTGTTGGCGTTTGTCCAGGCGGCGACCCAAGGCTCGTTTTCGGCAGCGGCGCGCAAACTGGGGCGCAGTCAGTCGACCATCAGCGCGGCGGTGGCCAGCCTTGAGATCGATCTGGATCTGCAGTTGTTCGATCGCAGCAGCCGCAAACCGGCGCTGACCCCGGCCGGGCATGTGATGCTGCAACGCGCTGAGGCGATTCTGGCGGCCAGCAGTCGTCTGGAAATGACTGCGCGGCAGTTGTCCCAAGGCGTCGAGCCGAAGCTGACCGTGGCGATTTCCGACACTTATCAGTCGGACCGTTTTGAAGCGGCGCTGGTCGGGTTTGAGCAGCGTTATCCGGATCTGGAGCTGGAATGCCTGATCGCCGAATGCGATGACCTGATCGAGCTGGTGCAGCGCGGTCGTGCGCATCTGGCCTTCGCCGAGATGCAAGAGAGCTACCCACCGGACCTGGCGACCTCGACGGTGGCCGAGCGCACGGAAATCGCCCTGTTCGTCAATCGCGATCACGCGCTGGCCAAGCTTGATCACGTTGATCAACACGTCCTGGAACAACACCGTGAATTGCGCCTGGCGACCATCGTCAATCCTTACGACAGTCGCGGCAAAGGTCGGGTGTGGTCGGCGCCGAGTTATCTGATGTTGCTGGAAATGGCCGAGAAAGGTTTTGGCTGGGCGCCGTTGCCGCGTTGGCTGGCGCAGCGTTTTGGCAATGATTTGTTGGTGGAGTTGAAGGTGCGCGGCTGGCCTAAGCCGGTGTTTGTTGATGCGTTGTGGTCGCGGCTGTATCCGCCAGGGCCGGCGGGGAGCTGGTTGTTGAGCAAGATGCTGGAATAGCGGCGCGCCTAATCGCTAGCCGGCATGAAGCCAAAAGCCCCTCACCCCAGCCCTCTCCCGGGGGGAGAGGGGGCCGACCGAGGTGTCTGCGCTGTACATCGACCTGAGAGACCGCGTCGATTATGGATTCATTGGATATGAGCTCAAAAGCCCCTCACCCCAGCCCTCTCCCGGAGGGAGAGGGAGCCGACCGAGGTGTCTTGCGCTGTACATCGACCTGAGAGACCGCGTCGATTATGGATTCATTGTGGCCTTAAACCTCGACCAGATTGGGTCGATTATGGATTCACCGCTGAGCGTTCAGGTCGGCGTACTTCTACAGCATCCCCCAATCAGTCCCCTCTCCCCCTGGGAGAGGGCTAGGGTGAGGGCAATTCCAGTGCCGAAAGCCGCCCTTCGATAAAACGCCGCTCTGGCTCCTGCCGCGTCAATTCCAACGCTCGAAGATACGCCAACCGCGCCTCCGCCAACCTACCCAACTGCCGACAAAACTCCGCCCGCGCCGAATGCGCCAAGTGGTAATCCTGCAACTCGCCGCGACCCAAAATCCCTTCAATCAGATTCAAACCGTTCAGCGCCCCATCCCGCTTGGCCACCGCCACCGCCCGGTTCAACTCGATCACCGGCGAAGGCACCGCACGCAACAGCACGTCATACAAACCAACGATCTGCTCCCAATCCGTCTCCCCCGCCGACGGCGCCTCAGCATGAACCGCCGCAATCGCCGCCTGCAAACAATATGGCCCAAAGCGCCGCGTGGTCAGCGCATGCTCGACCAGCGCACAACCCTCAGCAATCAACCCGGCATCCCACAGTGAACGGTCCTGATCATCCAATAGCACCAGTTCACCACTCGGCGAAGTGCGCGCCGACCGTCGCGACTCGTGCAACAGCATCATCGCCAGCAGCCCCATCACCTCCGGCTCCGGCAGCAATTCCATCAACAGTCGCCCAAGCCGTATCGCCTCGCGGGTCAGATCCTCACGGATCAACTCGGCCCCGCATGACGCCGAATACCCTTCGTTGAACACCAGATAAATCACCCGCAACACGCTATCGAGGCGCTCGGGCAGTTCGCTCAGGCTCGGTACTTGATAGGGAATTTTCGCGTCACGAATCTTCGCTTTGGCGCGCACGATGCGCTGGGCAATCGCTGCCGGCGCGGAGAGAAAGGCGCGGGCGATTTCCTCGGTGGTCAGGTCGCAGACTTCGCGCAACGTCAGCGGCACTTGCGCATCCGCTGCCAGCGCCGGGTGACAACAGGTAAAGATCAGCCGCAGGCGATCGTCTTCCACGTCTTCACCGCTCCAGTCGGCTTGTTCCAGTTCTTCCAGTTGCGCCAGCAACAGGGGTTGCGAGGCTTTGAACCGAGCGCGGCGGCGCAATACGTCAATCGCCTTGAAGCGCCCGGTGGACACCAGCCAGGTGCGCGGGTTGTCCGGCACGCCGTCGCGTTGCCAGCGTTCGACCGCGACGAAGAACGCCTCGTGCAAGGCTTCTTCGGCGAGGTCGAAATCACCCAGCAAGCGAATCAGCGTCGCCAGGATCCGCCGCGACTCTTCGCGGTAGACCTGCTCGACCCGCGCCTTGACCTCAGACATTCAATTGCCGCACCGGTCGTACTTCAACGCTGCCCACCCGCGCCGCCGGAATATTGCCGGCAACCTGAATCGCTTCGTTGAGGTCCTTGGCGTCGATCAGGTAGAAACCGGCCAATTGCTCCTTGGTTTCGGCGAACGGGCCGTCGGTGATCGACAGTTTGCCGTTGCGCATACGCACCGTGGTGGCGGTCTGCACCGACTCCAGCGCCTCGGCGGCAACCATCCGCCCACTGCCCTGAATCGACTCGGCGTAGGCCCAGCACTCGGCGTCTTCCGGGCTGTCGGGCGACGAATGCAGCAGGCGTTCATCGCTATAGACCAGGCATAAATACTTCATGGCGTTCTCCTGAATCGGACGGTTCAACTATGGCTGAAGATCAGGGAGTCACATCGAACAGGGTCGCGCCGCTCATCGGATCGAACGGCGCCGACCAGTGTTCGTGGGCGATTTTCCACGCCCCGTCAACCTGCCGATAGCAAGCGGTGACGCGCATCCAGCAGCTCTGGGTTTCGCCCTTGTCATTGGTGCCGCCGCAGTTGGCCACCCAGTGGGCGAAGGCGATGTTGTCAGCACTTTCGATGGCGATTTCGTGGAACTCGAAAATGTGCGGGCCGGGGCACATTTCCATGCACTCGACCCAGTGCGCGCGGTAGGCGGCTTTACCCTTGAATTGCAGGGCCTTGATCGCGTCGAAAGAGACGATGTCGTCGGCGTACAACGCCATGACTTTCTCCACGTCCTTTTTCATGACGGCTTCGCGGTAGGTGTTGATCAGGGTCTGAATCTCGGTTTGTGCGCTCATGGTGTACTCCGTGTTTTTGTTGTGAAGACACCCTTAGTCGTTCGGCGAACGGGCAGATCGACAGGCGAAACAAAAAATTTCCGCAGAAGACAAAATCGCTAGAATCCGAGCCTCATCTTTGTAGGAAAAAGGAAATTCCCGTGTCAGCCCAACTCGTGCCGTACGACAACCTCAATGCCTTGCAGCGTGAGCAAGTCGAGGCAATTGAAATCCATGTCGAGCAGATCAAGTTCTCCGGTGATATCCACGGTGCTTTGCACACCCTGCTGTCGAAACCCGGCCCCGGGGTGAAGGGTTTTGCGCTGCTGGCGGATGACGTGCCGGTGGCGTTTCTGTTGCTCAAGCGCCCGCCGGTGTTGCCGGCTTGGGCCGATGAACACAGCGCCACCCTGCATGCGTTGCAGGTCGATCGCCGCGCTCAGGGCAAGGGTTACGGCAAGGCGTGTCTGCAAGCGTTGCCCGAAGTTGCACGTCAGGCGTGGCCGGAGATCAAGGGGCTGGAATTGTCGGTGGATGCGGATAACGACGCGGCCATCGCGCTGTACGCCAAGCACGGCTACGTCGACAGCGGCGAAGCGTACAAGGGCCGGATCGGTTACGAACGGCGCATGGGCCTGTTTTTCTAAGTCATCGAGGGAAGCACCATGATCGACTCAATCGAAGCACTGGAAGCGATTTACGGACTACCGCATGAACGAGCGCTGCGCAAGCAGATCGGTTTTCTCAACGAGGATTATCAAGCAATGGTGCGCCTGTCGCCGCTGGTGATTGTCAGCTCGGTGGGCACCGATGGCCTGGATAATTCGCCGCGCGGTGACAAAGCCGGGTTTGTGCGGATCATTGACGAACGCACGCTGGCGTTGCCCGATCGCCCAGGTAACAACCGCATCGATACCTTGCGCAATGTGCTGCACGATTCGCGGCTGTCGTTGTTGTTCATTATTCCGGGGATTGGCGAGACGTTGCGGGTCAATGGTACGGCGACGATCAGCGCTGATCCGCAGTTGCTGGAAAGCTTTGCGGTGAACGGCAAACCGGCGAAAACGGTGTTGCTGGTGACGGTGGAAGCGGCGTTCTTTCATTGTTCCAAAGCGTTTGTACGCTCGGATGCGTGGAATCCTGAAACGCATCTGCCGCGCTCGGCTCTGCCCTCCGCCGGCGCGTTTCACAAACGCCTGAATGACGGCCAGTTCGACGCCGAAACCTACGACCGTGAAGCGCCGAAACGCGTAACCGACACCCTCTACTGACACAACTCGATCCCTTGTAGGAGCTGCCGAAGGCTGCGATCTTTTGACCTTGCTGTTAAAAATCAAGATCAAAAGATCGCAGCCTTCGGCAGCTCCTACAGTGGAGATCGGGCTGGCTTTAGAGTGTGAGGATCATCTCGTGCCACGCCATGCCGCCGTGATCGGACTCAGACGGTTTGATGTAAGCGAAGCCAAAGCCTGCATACAGCGGGATGTGTATTTCTTTGCACATCAAATGAATGGTCGCCTTGTCCATCCCGCGCATGCGCTCGATGAACTCGCCCATCAAGCGCTTGGCCAGCCCCTGCCCTTGATAATCCGGGTGCACCACCACGGACATGATCACCACGTTCGGCCCTTTCGGGTCGTGGCCGATCAGCTCCTTAAACGCCTCGTCCGACATCTGCACGTCAAACGCCGCGCCGGAATTGACGAAGCCTGCCACCACGCCCTCCACTTCGGCGACGACAAAACCTTCCGGCCAGGTGGCAATGCGCGTGGCGATCTTCTCGCGGGTGGCCGCTTCGTCACCTTCGTAGGCAACGGTTTCGATGGCGTAGCAGCGGTCCAGATCGGCGGCGGTGACGTTGCGGATAACGGTGTTCATGGCGGCTCGGAAATCGGCAGAAGAAAGTGCCGAAAGCATAAAGGAATAAGGCCTGCATATCGATGCGCAAGGGCGGCGTAAAGCCTGCGTATAAGTGCTTTTCTTCGGGTTCGCGGCGGGCTATTTCTCAGGTGTGTCTCTGATCACCCTTGGGGGAAACCGTTTATGAGCAGCGTTGAAATCGGCCTGTTGATGGTGTTGGGCATCAGTACGTTCGGCTTTATCACTCTCGGCATCGACCTGTTGCGGGCGCGACGGTTGGGCAAGAGTAAACGCGGTTGAAAACCATGAGGCGGATCAGTGATCCGCCTCATGTCTGTTGGTTCAGCCCTTGGTATCGACCGGCACGCAGATTTCCAGTTTGCCGGTGTGCAGCCGCGGATTGAAATCGGCGCTATAGCGCTCCAGTTCCGGGGCATTGAGCTCTACGTAGTGCGAGGTCGGCAGCCAGGTCTTGTAGATGTATTGCAGGGTTTGCGGCAGCTGTTCGAGCGGCCCCTTGTGCTCGAACACCGCGTACTGGCGAGGCAGCACTTCGACCCACTGGTAGACCTTCTGGTCGAGGTCATCGAGCTTGCTGATTTCTACCCCGGCGATGTAATCGAAGCCGCCCTTGCCGTCGAAATTGCTGCAGACACCGTAGGTCACTTCGTTCTTTTGCCCCTGGATCTTTCCCAGGTGCGGCAAGAATTTTTCCCACAGCGCCGGAATGTCCTTGGCTGTGTCTTGGGTAAATCGACCGCGAAAACCTGCAATCAGCAAGAAGTGTCCATGTTCGAAGCGAGGTTCAGCCACTTCGACGCGTTTTTGCTCATCCATGACTCGACTCCTGGAACAAAAAAGGGGGTTCGGCTGGGAGTATAGAAAGCCAAAGCCGATTCGCACGTTTACAGCGCGTGCAACTGCTCGACGGCGCCCGAACCGACAAATTCGTTGTAGCCAGATACGATCACGTACACCGCGAAATAGCAGAAGATCGCTGCAGATGCCAGGTACGAATAGCGCAACAGCTTATCGCCCAACAGCTTGCCACCATGGCTCGCAGCGAAGCACAAACCCGCCGACCACAGCAGTCCGGCGCAGAGGAACCCACCGAGGAACAGCGCCGAACTCAAAGGACCGCCACCACCGGAACGCGCAATCAAGGTGCCGCCCACCGCCGCGAACCAGAGAATCGCGCTCGGCGACGACATGGCGAGAAAAATCCCCCGGAAGAATTCCTTGCGATGGGAGTTCTGCCCCACTTCCGCCGTCTCGGCCAGCAGCGCTTCGTGATGGATCGCCGAGTAAATCATCTTTGCCGCAAAGTAGATCAGCAGCGCCGAACCACCAATCCACAACACCCAGCGCACGGTTTCGTATTGCAGCAAAACCGTCATTCCAGCCAACGCCAGCACCGCATAAATCAGGTCGCCAACACAGGTGCCGAGGCCCAGCGCAAAGCCCTGAAAGTAACCACGCTGCATCGCCAGGGTGATCATGGCGATGTTGGCCACGCCGATATCCAGGCACAGCGAAAGGCTCAGCAAGAAGCCGCTGGTGAATTCCATCTACCGATTTCCTTGGGACAAAATTGTTTACAAACGGGCTGGACAGTATGCCATCACTGACCTTATCTTCCGCCACAGGTCACCGCAGTGACCAGCGTCGCTCGGACGGTTCCGGGCGCTTACGTTATCCGAGGCAACAATGGCTGAACAAGGTTCGCCGCGCCGCTTTGCGCGCATAGATCGACTCCCCCCTTACGTTTTCAACATCACCGCCGAGCTAAAAATGGCTGCCAGGCGTCGTGGTGAAGACATCATCGACTTGAGCATGGGCAACCCCGACGGCGCCACGCCGCCGCATATTGTCGAAAAACTCGTGCAAGTCGCTCAACGCGAAGACACCCACGGTTACTCCACGTCAAAAGGCATTCCACGCCTGCGCCGGGCGATTTCCAACTGGTACAAGCAACGCTACGAGGTCGACATCGACCCGGAAAGCGAAGCGATTGTCACCATCGGTTCCAAGGAAGGCTTGGCGCATTTGATGCTGGCGACCCTGGACCAAGGCGACACCGTATTGGTGCCAAACCCGAGCTACCCGATTCACATCTACGGTGCGGTGATTGCCGGTGCCCAGGTGCGTTCGGTGCCGCTGGTGCCAGGCGTGGACTTCTTCGATGAACTGGAACGGGCCATTCGCGGTTCGATTCCGAAACCGAAAATGATGATCCTCGGCTTCCCGTCCAACCCGACCGCACAGTGCGTGGAACTGGACTTCTTCGAACGGGTGATCGCCCTCGCCAAGCAGTACGACGTGCTGGTAATTCACGATCTGGCGTACGCCGACATCGTCTACGACGGCTGGAAAGCCCCGTCGATCATGCAAGTGCCGGGCGCCAAGGACATTGCTGTGGAGTTTTTCACCCTGTCCAAGAGCTACAACATGGCCGGCTGGCGCATCGGTTTCATGGTCGGTAACCCGGAACTGGTCAACGCTCTGGCGCGGATCAAGAGTTACCACGACTACGGCACCTTCACCCCGCTGCAAGTGGCGGCGATTGCCGCGCTGGAAGGCGATCAGCAGTGTGTGCGCGACATCGCCGAGCAGTATCGCCAGCGCCGCAACGTGCTGGTCAAAGGCCTGCATGAACTGGGCTGGATGGTTGAGAATCCGAAGGCGTCGATGTACGTCTGGGCGAAGATTCCTGAGCAGTACGCGCATCTGGGTTCGCTGGAGTTTGCCAAGAAACTGCTGGCCGAGGCCAAGGTCTGCGTCTCGCCGGGGGTGGGTTTTGGTGAGTATGGCGACGATCACGTGCGCTTTGCGCTGATCGAAAACCAGGACCGCATTCGTCAGGCGGTGCGCGGGATTCGCGGGATGTTCCGGGCGGATGGGTTAGTTACCAAATAACTGACCCGCCTCTGATCGTTCCCACGCTCCGCGTGGGAACGATCACCCACAAAAAAACCGCATCGCTGCGGTTTTTTTGTGTCTGCGTGAAGCCGCTTAAACGAACAGCGACAACAGCAGGATAAAGCCCAACGCGACGATGGAGAGGATGGTTTCCATCGCCGTCCAGGTCTTGAACGTCTCGGCCACGGTCATGTTGAAGTACTGCTTCACCAACCAGAAACCGGCGTCGTTCACGTGGGACAGGATCAGCGAACCGGCGCCGGTGGCCAGCACCAGCAACTCACGGTTAACGCCCGGGATCATCCCCACCACCGGCACGACAATGCCCGCGCCCGTGATGGTCGCCACAGTCGCCGAACCGGTCGCGATACGGATCACCGCCGCCACCAGCCACGCCAACAGGATCGGCGAGATCTGCGCGCTGACCGCCATGTGGCCAATCACGTCGCCCACACCGCTGGTGACCAGCATCTGCTTGAAGCCACCGCCGGCACCGATGATCAGAATGATCGCGGCGGTTGGCGCCAGGCTCGCGTCGAGCCACTTGAGCATTTGCTGCGAACCGATGCCCTGCTTGTGCCCGAAGGTGTACAGCGACAGCAGCAACGCCAGCAGCAGTGCCGAGATCGGGTGACCGATCATGTCCATCCAGGTGCGGAAGAAGTGACCGTCCGGCAGCGCCACGTCAGCGAAGGTTTTCAGCAGCATCAGGAACACCGGCAGCAGCACGGTGATCAGGGTGATGCTGAAGCTCGGCAGCGTGGTCGAGTCGTCATTTTCGCGGGCCAGTTGATCGACCAGTTCCTGATTCGGGTGACCCGGAATGTGCTTGGCGATGAACGTACCGAAGATCGGACCAGCAATGATCGCGGTCGGCAGCGCAACGATCAGACCGTAGAGAATGGTCTTGCCGATGTCAGCGCCAAACACGCCGATGGCCAGCAGCGGACCCGGGTGCGGTGGCACCAGACCGTGCACGGCGGACAGACCAGCGAGCAGTGGGATACCGATCTTGATGATCGACACGCCGGTGCGGCGCGCAACGATGAACACCAACGGAATCAGCAGGACAAAGCCGATTTCGAAGAACAGCGGGATGCCCACCAGAAACGCGGCGAACATCATCGCCCACTGGACTTTGTCTTTACCGAACGCACGGATCAGGGTCTGGGCGATCTGATCCGCCCCGCCCGATTCGGCCATCATTTTGCCGAGCATGGTGCCCAGCGCAAGGATGATGCCGACAAAACCGAGCACGCCACCGAAGCCGTCCTGGAACGCTTTGATGATGGTGCCGA
Organism: Pseudomonas sp. 3B-A001-10F; assembly: GCF_056313565.1. Classification (NCBI taxonomy): domain Bacteria; kingdom Pseudomonadati; phylum Pseudomonadota; class Gammaproteobacteria; order Pseudomonadales; family Pseudomonadaceae; genus Pseudomonas; species Pseudomonas sp. 3B-A001-10F. The sequence goes on along the minus strand of NZ_JBQYFW010000008.1, from coordinate 134,151 downwards.
TCGGCATGCCCGACGTCAGGCCGAGGAACGCGGCGGCGATGGTCAGGGAAATGAACGGGTGAATCTTGAATTTGGTGATCAGGATAATCAGGCCGATTACCGTGACCACTGCATCGAGCAGCAGGTAGGCGTCGTGGGACATGCCAAACATTGGGGGTGTCTCCTGGATTGTTGTTGTTATTAAAGCGGGTTAAACAGAAGTCGGAAGGACAGCGCTATCTCTTTCAACACACTCATACCGCCTGTTTCAGACCGTGGGCCTGCCACCAGACGTGAGCCTGGGACGCCAGTTCTTCAACACTGTGGATCGAAGCATTCAACGCCAACGTCAACGGCTCACCTTTCGGCGATTCGAGGGTGGCGAACTGGCTTTCGATCAACGTCGCAGGCATGAAGTGGCCCGGACGGTGGGACACACGTTCAGCGGCAACTTCAGGGGTCAATTCAAGAAACACGAAACCCAGGCCCGGCAAGGCGCTGCGCAACACTTCGCGATAACTGTGTTTAAGGGCCGAGCAGGTCAGCACCGGGCGTTTGCCCAGCGCGTCAACGCGACGCAGTTCATCGCACAGGCTGTCGAGCCAGCCGGCACGGTCGTCGTCGTTCAGGGGGATCCCCGCGCTCATCTTTTCGATGTTCGCGGCCGGATGGAAAGTATCGCCTTCAATGGCAGTGGCGCCGCTCAATTGGCACAGGGCCTCGCTGACGCACGTCTTGCCGCAACCGGCAACGCCCATGATGACCAGGGCGGTGATGGGATGACTCATATAACACCTCAGCGCGCAGACAGCGCTACCTTTGCTAGCTATGACTCTAGTGCACAGGCAGAAGTTGCCGACGCCTTCTTGTCGTTTTTTTGGGTTGCAGCAGGTTTGTTCCCAACGCCAAAAAGCGAAGATCAGGCAGGACCTCGCTTACGCATTTACAGCTGCATCAGGACAGCGCTACCTTAGTGCCTTGATTTTTGTTTGGCAAGCCGCCCGATGACCTCCCCTAAAAACGATAAAAACACTCGCACCACCGGCCGTCCCACCCTGAATGAAGTTGCCCGCCTGGCCGGTGTCAGCCCGATTACTGCCTCCCGGGCCTTGCGCGGTGTCAGCACCGTGGCCACTGACCTTGTGGAAAAAGTCCAGAAAGCCGCGCTCGAACTCAACTACGTGGTCAACCCTGCCGCCCGCGCATTGGCCTCGGCGCAGAGCCATTCGGTCGTGGTATTAGTGCCTTCACTGTCCAACCTTCTGTTCATCGATACGCTGGAAGCGATTCATCGGGTACTGACGCCCAAAGGCTTCGAAGTGCTGATCGGCAACTTCCACTATTCACGCGATGAAGAAGAAAACCTGCTGCGCAACTACATGGCCTATCAGCCGCGTGGATTTTTGCTGACTGGGTTTGATCGCACGGAAAGTTCGCGACGGATGATCGAGGCGAGCAACATTCCCTGCGTGTACATGATGGAACTGGACAGCGCTGCCGGGGTGAATTGCGTAGGGTTCTCGCAACTGAGTGCCGGTGAAACGGCGGCCGAACATTTACTTTCGCGTGGGCGCAAGCGTCTGGCTTACATCGGTGCGCAACTTGATCAGCGCACCTTGTTGCGCGGTGAAGGCTTTCGCAAAGCGTTGCAAAAGGCCGGGCGTTACGACCCGGATCTGGAAGTACTGACGCCTCGTTCTTCATCGGTGGGCTTGGGCGGGGAGTTGTTTTTGCAATTGCTCGCGGCGCATCCGGACGTTGATGCGATCTTCTTCGGTAACGATGACCTGGCGCAGGGTGCGTTGCTGGAGGCGCTGCGCAACGGCATCAAGATTCCCGAGCAGGTAGCGATTCTCGGTTTCAACGACTTGCCGATGTCCGAACACATGGTGCCGCGCCTGAGCAGCATCAACACCCCGCGTGAAGCGATTGGCCGGCGCGCGGCGGAGCAGATGCTGACGTTGATGGCCGGTAACAGCGTGGCGCGTCCGGTGGAAGACATGGGCTTTGAACTGAAGATTCGCGAAAGCACCTGACTTCCCACAGATTCAAGGTTGAAACACAATCCCTGTGGGAGCGAGCCTGCTCGCTCCCACATTGGATCTCCACAGTCGCTAGTGGCTGAGCAGATCAACCAGAGCCAGTGCGCCCTTTTGTAAGGGCTGGCTCTTGAGCCATACCGCATGCACCGGCATCACCAGACCATTTTCGATGTTGCGGAAATTCAGCCGTTTCAGTCGCCCGGACTCAATCCACGACTGCACCACCGACAGCGGGAAATTACCCCAGCCCAATCCTGCCTCGACCATTTCCATGGCCGTCTCGAGATTGTCCGTGCGCCAATACGACTCCGCCACCAACGGCCGTGTTTCGCTGATTGGCAAGTCACGACTGGCGACGATGATTTGCCGTACATGCACCAGATCCTCGAGAAACAGATCCTGCCCCTGCAACAACGGACTGTCCGCGGCCAGGGTGGCGATCATCCGTTCGCTGCCGACAAACTGAAAACGCTCCAGTACATTCATGCTCAATCCGGCGAACGCCAGGCACAGGCTGACGCGGCCGCTGTGCAGCATCGCCAGTACGTCGTCCTGCGGCGCGGTCAGCACTTCGATATCGAGCAGCGGATGCCGCTCGGCGATCAGCTTGATCGCCGCCAGCAAACGGCGCCGGTCGATGTCCGCGACCACGCCGATCGACAGCTTGCTCTCCAGCCCCAGCGACAGTTCCACCGCGTGCACTTGCAGTTGCTTGAGTTGCTCGGCGATCAGCCGCGCGTGTGGCACCAGCGACAGCGCCATTGCCGTGGGTTGTGGTTCGCGATGGCTGCGGTCGAACAGCAGATAACCGAGTTCCGCCTCAAGGTTGCCGATGCCCATACTTACGGCCGACGGGACTTTGCCCAGCGCACGCGCCGCCGCCGAAAACGAGCCGCGTTCGATTACGGAAAGAAACAGCTCGATGCTGTCACTGTTGAAATTCACTTTGCACACCTATCAACAAAACTGAAAGCTACTGACTTTTTCTGTCAGCTCTATTGAAGCTATCTTTTGCCGCCTTCGCCAGTCCCGCTGGCCAACAAACGGCAAGAAAGAGGCAACCCCCATGCAAGGCGTCAAACGCAAACTGGTCTATGTGTCGCTCTATGAAGTGATCGGCATGACCTTCTCCGCCCTCGGTCTGGCGTTGTTGTCCGGCACTTCACCGGGCAGTACCGGGCCACTGGCGGTGATCATCACCACCATCGCCGTGACCTGGAACTTCATTTACACCTCGTTGTTCGAGCACTGGGAAAGCCGCCAGCAATCGCGCACGCGCACAGTGAAACGCCGTATCGCTCACGCGGTGGGCTTTCAACTGACGCTGATCGTGTTTCTGATTCCGTTGATCGCGTGGTGGATGAACATCAGTCTGGTGCAGGCGTTTCTATTGGATCTGGCGCTGATCATTTTCATCCCCTGCTACACGTTTGCCTTCAATTGGCTGTTTGACCGGATTTTCGGGCTGCCAGCCTCGGCGCTACCGGATTCGGCGGCTGCGGCATAAATCGTTAATTCGTAAGCAGATATTGCGAGAATTCAGCGGTTTATCTGTTTAATCCGCCGATATTCACAATCCGTGAACTCCGATAGCAGGCTAAGCTTTTCCATCAATAAAAAATGGACCAGCCCATGACTGCACACGCCCCCGCCACCGCGCAAAGCGACGGCATCGACCCGATCCGCGCCGCTCAGGTGTCCGCCCGCATCGATCGCCTTCCGGCGGTCGCGACGATCTGGCGGCTGGTGGCGCTGCTTTCGATCGGTGGATTTTTCGAACTCTACGACCTGTTCCAGACCGCTTACATCAGCCCCGGGCTGATCCGCGACGGGATCTTTGCCACTGGCAATCAGGGCGTGTTCGGTTTCTCTGATCAAGCGGCGTTTGCCTCGGCAACGTTTCTCGGCCTGTTCCTCGGCGCCAGTCTGCTCAGCCCATTGGCGGATCGTTTCGGCCGCCGTGCGATCTTCACCTTCGCGCTGGTCTGGTACACGGTGGCGACGGTGTTGATGGGGATTCAGAGTTCGGCGCTGGGTATCATCTGCATGCGCTTTCTGGTTGGCATCGGCCTGGGCATCGAGCTGGTCACCATTGATGCCTACCTTTCTGAACTGGTGCCGAAACGCATGCGCAGCTCAGCCTTTGCCTTCGCGTTTTTCGTGCAGTTCCTGTCGGTGCCGGCGGTGGCATTGATGTCGTGGTGGCTGGTGCCGCAAGCGCCGTTCGGGGTCTCCGGCTGGCGTTGGGTGGTGCTGGCCAGCGCGGTGTTTGCGCTGTTTATCTGGTGGCTGCGCAAACGTCTGCCGGAATCGCCGCGCTGGCTCGCGCAGCATGGCCGCTTTGAGGAAGCCAACCGGATTCTCGACCACATTGAAACCCGTTGCCAGAAGGACTACGGCAAACCGCTGGACGCCCCCGAAGCCGTGCCCGTCGACGTCGAAGGCAAGGGCCGTTTTGCCGATATCTGGCAGCCGCCGTATCGTCGCCGCGCGTTGATGCTGATCGTCTTCCACATCTTCCAGGCAATCGGTTTCTTCGGTTTCGGCAACTGGCTGCCGGCGCTGCTGTCCGGCCAAGGCGTCAGCGTCACCCACAGTTTGATGTACGCCTTCATCATCACCCTCGCCTACCCGCTCGGGCCGCTGCTGTTCGTGAAGTTCGCCAACCGCTTCGAAAACAAATGGCAGATCGTCGGCTCGGCCCTCGGCGCGATGACCTTCGGCACCTTGTTCGCCCTGCAGACCAGCGCATTCGGGCTGATCTTCTGCGGGGTGATGATCACCTTCTGCAATGCCTGGCTGAGTTTCAGCTATCACTCGTACCAGAGCGAACTGTTCCCGACCAACATCCGCGCGCGCGCCGTGGGTTTCTGTTATTCGTTCAGTCGCTTGTCGACAGTGTTCAGCAGCTTGTTGATCGGCTTGTTTCTCGACAATTTCGGTACGCCGGGGGTATTGGCGTTTATCGTCAGCAGCATGCTGATCGTGATGCTGACCATCGGCTGGTTCGGCCCGCGCACGCGCAATCTGGCGCTGGAGAACATCGCTCATCGCTGATGGGACAACGGTCATCCTCTGCCACTTATCGGCAAGGGATGACCGCCACGAATACCTGACTGATGATCAAGTTGTTGAAATAAAAGGATTTATTCAAAAGGCACGGTAATTGCTCCGATACGCGAGTCAGCAATTACCTACAGGTCTACACGTCATGTTGATCAGTGCCAAACAACAGCAAATCATTCACCTGCCCAAAGCGTTGAATGACGATGCGACGTCCATCGCCGCAGCCGGTCTGCAAGGTGGTCTGCACGGCGCAATGCTGCAAACCCTGCAAAACCAGCCCCAGGCGCAAACCGCCGAAGCCACTGCCAAGGTGCAGGACTCGGCCACACAGATCGCCACCCAGCAAGTCAGCGAAGCCACACGCATCAGCGATAACGTCGACGAAGCGTTCGCCAAGACCCGCGTGAACCTGCAATCGACCGACGCCACCACAGCCTCGGCGGCATCCGCCACTGACGAGTTCAAGGACTACATGAGCAAGACGCCGGAACAGCGTCTGCGCGACAGTATCCTGCAGTCCATGGGGCTGACCGAAGACGACATCAAAGCCATGCCGCCGGAGAAACAACTGGCCATCGGCAAAGAGATCGCCGAGCGCTTGCAGGACAAAATGAAGTTGGCGCAGGCGGAAAAAGACAGCGATGTGAAGGACAGCGACAAGCAGGCGGGCAAGTTTCTCGCTGCGCTCTAAGTTTCATAACATTGAAAGAAGGCCCCACGAGGGCCTTTTTTTCCGTTTGGGGCTTTGCGCCTTTCATCGGTTAACCGGAAATCAGCCCCTTTACCTGTAATTTCTGACAGTAGACAGCGGATTCTGCTTGCCGAAGTATGACCTCGAGCGCGTCCTAGCGTCGACGTGCTCCCACCTACTATCGACAAGGAAGAAAGTCATGACCAATAAAATGAAAAATGCAGCTATCAACGCCAGCGGACACTTTGCCCTATACGTGAATGAGAACGGCAATGGCGAAGTGCTGGTTGCTACCAGCCGGCTCGTAATGGATTTAAGTTCTGACCATTCATACATAGCCGGGCGGGCGAGTGAAGTCCTCACCGCTCAGGGGATTGATATCTATATCGCTAAAAAAATCGAGGCAAACAAGACTTACGCCTTCGAAAAAGGAGCCGTCGGTGGCAACTACAACCCGAAAAACTTTCAGGGTGCTTCCTGGGATTCAATTTCTGAGGGCGGTTCGGTCACAATCGATGAAGTAGATTTGGTTAATGGCACCGTAAAGGGCAGTTTCAAGTTCACCGCCAGATCGCTGGACAACAGCCAATTCGCAGACGTCCGTGGAAACTTCAATTTGCAAAAATAGGTCGTCTGTCTTCTTGATGCCTACAGGTAACAGCCCCTCATTTCGAAGGGCTGTTATTTGGCATCTTCAATTCAACTGCAACGTCTCATTGAACTGACTGATAGCATCCACCACATGCCGCGATCCCTGCTGAATCTCCAGAATTACCTCCCCCGCTTCATTCGCCAGCTCCACACCTAGCCCGGTGCGACTCAGGCTTGACTGCATACTCGACACCGCGCTCAGTGACAGGTCATGGTTCTTGCGCACTACCTCGACAATTTCCAAGGTTGCCTGACTGGTTCGCGCCGCCAGACTGCGCACTTCATCCGCAACCACGGCAAACCCGCGTCCATGTTCACCGGCTCGCGCCGCTTCGATGGCGGCATTGAGCGCCAGCAAGTTGGTCTGGTCGGCAATGCCGCGAATGGTCTGGACGATGGTGCCGATGATGTCCGATTGCTTGCTCACCGCATCGATACTCGCCGCCGCTTCGTTGAGGTCGCGGGAGATGTCCTGAATGATCTGCACGGTTTGCTGCACGACCTGTGAGCCTTTTTGCGCGCAGGCGTCGTTTTGTACCGAGGTGCTGTGGGCCGATTCAGCAGCGTTCTGCAACGTGGTCATCTGATGGGTGATGTCGCTGGCGAACTTGACCACTTTGTACAAGCGGCCTTTGGCATCGAATAACGGGTTGTACGAGGCTTCGAGATAAACCATCTGCCCCGACTTGTTCTTGCGCTCGAAACGGTGCGAGTGATATTCGCCGCGGTTGAGCGAGGCCCAGAATGCCTTGTACTGCGCGGACTCGGCTTCGGCGCGATGGCAGAACAGGCTGTGATGATGGCCGACGATTTCGTTGAGCGAGTACTGCATGGTCTTCAGAAAGTTGTCGTTGGCGGCGATGACATTACCTTCCGGGGTGAACTCGATCACCGCCATCGAGCGGCTGATCGCCGCCAGCATGCTTTCTTCTTCATGTTCTTTATTAACCCGAGCGGTGATGTCGGCGGCCACTTTGATCACGCTCTGGACCTGTTTGTCCGGGCCATATACCGGCATGTAACTGGCTTCGAGCCAGACTTCCCTGCCGGCCTTGTTCAAGCGCAGGAAAGTGCCGCTGATCGGCTCACCGCGCGCCAGGTCACGCCACAATTTGGCGTACTCCTCGCTGCGATAGAAAGCCTCTTCACAAAACACCCGGTGATGTTTGCCACGCACTTCATCGGCGCTGTAGCCCATGGTCTTGCAGAAGTTTTCATTGGCATCCAGAACGATGCCGTCAGGGCTGAACTCGATCATTGCCATTGAACGGCTGATCGCGGCCAACTTCGCATTGGCCTCGGTCAGGGCGCAGCTGAAGCGCTCGATTTCCTGCAGGTCAGCCTTGTGATGTAGGTTGAACATGGTTGTATCACCTTCCGCGCGGACTTTTGATTTGATGAAAGTTCAGTTCTTTCACGATCCACCACTACGTTCCACAGAACAGGCACACGCATTCCTCCACAGGAGGAAGTTGTCAGGTGATAAATGATGATCAATCGGAGCGTCCATGCAGCGACGCTCTAATCAAGACATCCTTCTCTTGATAGCCCGCACGCGGGCCAGCCCTAACGCGTTGAAGAACTTCCATGTAAGCGACGCTCCTTGTTGGTTCAGTGTCGGTGCCTTGGGTTGCGCACTCTGGCAGCATGAATTCACGGACTAACCCTGCATTTCAGCCATGTTTTGACATGACGGTCGACATAGTTAGTTACGGGAAGCATAGCCAGTGCAAAGACCTGCGCAAGGCCACTAGTCGGCCAGTATCTGGCACTTTTTGCACAAGAATCGGTTCAGCACGAGGAGAAATGCTGCCGGAGCGGACGCTTTCGCGAGCAAGCTCGCTCCCACATTGGAATGCGTTTCTCCTGTGGGAGCGAGCTTGCTCGCGAAGGCAAAAGTTGCAGCACTACAAAAACAACAGCGGAATCAGCACCAAGGTGCTCAAGGCACGGCCCAGCCAATACTATTGAGAACAATGGCAAACCAGCCGCCATAGACGCCAATCAGCAACAGCCAGGTTGGCCACTCGGTACGGGCGGTGAAACGTTGGCGCAGGGTTTCGATCTGCTGACGATGGACGGCGTCGAAGTAATGGGGCATGGCGTTGCTCGGAACGGGGATCGTCCCCTTCTGTGCAACGACGCAGTGCAATTTTGCAGATTATTTTCGGATGCAGGCAGGAGCCCGAGAACCGGGCTCCCGAAAGGCGTGATCAGTGACCGAAGATGTCGACTTTCTTGGCTTTCTTCTCCGCGCGTTTTTCAATCGCGGTCTTGGCCGGTTTCTTCTTCGCCGCTTTCTTTGAATCCATACCTTTGGACATGATGCGTACTCCACTCACAGGGGATGTGAGGTCAGGTATACACCTATCCAGAGCCGTGCGTTCTTTTATAATCGGCGCTTTTCACGCCGACAGTCCGATCCCATGCCCGACACCCAATACAGCCTGCTCGACGAGTCGTTATGGCCGTTGATGAACAAGTTTTACCGCAGCCACCAGTCCTCGATGAAAGCCGTTCGTGATGCGCAACTATGGGTAGCGCGGCGGGGAGAGATCGTTGGCGCGTTGTGCTTGCGGCCAGTGTCCGGCGGGCATTGGTTGACCGGGTTGTTCGTTGATCCGGGGTGTCGTGAACAGGGCGTTGCCGCAAAGCTGATTGCAGCGGCGGTGCAGGATGTGAGCGAGCCGGTGTGGCTGTTCTGCCATCCGGATTTGCGCGGTTTTTATGAGCGACGCGGGTTCACGTTCGACCCGGCCCTGCCCCAGGCGATGGCGGAGCGCTTGAGCCGGTATGCGCGGAGCAAGCCGATGATTGCGATGGAGCTGGCCCCCTCCGCCTAACAAAACCCTGTAGGAGTGAGCCTGCTCGCGATAGCGGTGTGTCAGTCACCGAAAATGTCACTGACAGACCGCTATCGCGAGCAGGCTCACTCCTACAGGGGGGCGTGGTGTTCTCGGGGATCAATCGTCAGCTGTGGGATCAAGATCCGGGAACATCACTTCGGTAAAACCGAACTTAGTGAAGTCGGTGATCCGCGACGGGTACAACCGGCCGATCAGGTGATCGCATTCGTGCTGCACAACCCGTGCGTGGAAACCTGACGCGATACGCACAATCGGCTCGCCCTTCGGATCAAACCCTTCGTAACGGATCTGCTGATAACGATCTACCGCCCCCCGCAAACCCGGCACCGACAGACACCCTTCAAAGCCCTCCTCCATCAACGGACTCAACGGCGTGATCAGCGGATTGATCAGGATCGTCTGCGGCACCGCTTCAGCGTCCGGGTAACGTTCGCTGTGTTCAAAACCAAAGATCACCAGTTGCAGATCGACACCGATCTGCGGCGCCGCCAAGCCGACGCCGCCGACGCTTTCCATGGTCTGGAACATGTCGTCGATCAGTTGCCACAGCTCGGGGCTGTCGAACATCTCGACCGGCACGGGCGGGGCAATGCGCAGCAGGCGCTCGTCGCCCATTTTCAGAATTTCACGGATCATGATCAGACTTCGTCAGTGTCCGGCTTGAGCGAATGATCGCGGCCCAGGCCCGAGACGTGTTGTTTGGGATGTTCATCGAGTTCGCCGGGGACTTTCTCACCCGCATCCTTGCCCTCGCTGGACATGTGCTCGATCACCGCATTCATCTCGGCGCCGAGCAACAGCACCGCAGCGGAAATGTAGAAGTACAGCAACAGCACGATGATCGCCCCGATGCTGCCATACATCGCGTTGTAGTTGGCGAAGGTCTTCACGTAGAAGGCGAAACCCAACGAGGCGATGATCCACACCACCACGGCCAATACCGAACCGGGGGTGATGAAGCGGAATTCCTGTTTGACGTCAGGCATGACGTAGTAGATCAGTGCCACCGCGACCATCATCAGAATCACGATCACTGGCCAACGCGCGATGGTCCACACGGTGACAATGAAGTCTTCCAGCCCCACCTGCGCGGCGATCCAGCCCATCACCTGCGGCCCGAGCACCATCAGCGCAGCGGCCACCAGGAGCATGCCGGCAATGCCGACGGTGTAGACAATCGACAGTGGAAAACGCTTCCAGATCGGCCGGCCTTCGACCACGTCATACGCGGCGTTCATCGCGCTCATCATCAAGCGCACGCCAGCGGAGGCGGTGTACAGGGCGATAACAATACCGACGGAAAGCAGGCCACCCTTTGACTGCTGTAACTGGTCGATCACCGGGTTGACCTGCTCCAGCGCCTGCGGTGGCAGGACCAGTTCCGATTGCAGGCGCAGCCAGGAGAAAAAGTCCGGCAGGTGCAGGAAACCGATCAGGGCGATCAGGAACAGAATGAACGGGAACAGCGAGAACAGCATCTGGTAGGCCAGTGCCGAGGCATAGGTCGACATCTCGTCGTCGACGAATTCAGTGACCGTGCGCACCATCACCCGATGCAGGGGCAGACCTTTCATGTCTGGAAATATCATTCGCGTCTCCTTTCGCCGCAATACAGGTTGAAGTCGTGGCGACTCAGGGGCCGTTTTTTACATCACGGTAGCCTGTTTGGCGAACCTCGTCGGGTTGCTGCAGGCTTTTGACACAAAAACGGCCATCCTTGGATGGCCGTTCATGTATTTCGTTCAAGGCTGAATTACGCCTTGTCGACACCTTTCTTGATGGCGTCCTTGGCTTTACCGACCGCTTGCTGGGCCTCGCCTTTTTTCTCTTGCAGTTTGCCTTCGGCTTGCAGCTTGGTGTTGTCGGTGGCTTTACCGACGCCTTGCTTGACGTTGCCGACTGCTTCGTTGGCCATGCCTTTTACTTTATCGCCTGTGCTACTCATGGTGTTTCTCCTTGGTGCATTAAGAGGGAAAAGTCAGTACGTAATGATTGACTGGCCGGATTTGCGCCAAGTTTCATTTATTTTCAGCGGCTCATTTCGTCGCGGCGTGCAGGTTGGGCTTTATGTTTGCGTGCGTAGCCCCGAGAATGCGCAACATATGGGCGTCAAGCGCCAGGAACCGATCCCGCAGGAATGTTATGAAACTCGATAAAACGCAGGCCATCGCCCGTCGCAACAAGGAACTGGGCGGCGCCGTGCTCGGCACCAACAACTGCCACTTCGCCGAACTGAACCGTAACCGCAACATCTGGTGGTTCGACCTGCCGGTGTCGCGTCTGGCCATCGGTCAGTACGAGTGGATTCACCTGCTGATGCACACGCCAGCCACTGACGAACTGCTGCACCTGAAAGTGCCGACAGTGTTTCTGCGTGAAAAGCTGGAGGGGCTGGTGATTCGCAACGAAGGCAAGCGCAAGGCGGCGTTGAGCCTGGAACTGAGTGCGGACAAGGATTCGTATCTGCAGGACATGCGTCCGGCGGGGACTAACGTGAATTTCGCGCCGTTTCGTCAGTAGGATTTGTGCAGCCCCCTTCCCCTCACCCTAGCCCTCTCCCAAGGGAGAGGGAACTGACCGAGGTGTCTGGATGAGCTACACCGACCTGAGATATCGAGTCGAACTCAGGTTCTGAACAGCATGAAGATCTGCTCCCTTACCCATTGGGTGAGGGGACTGACCGAGGTGTTTGGGCGAGCTACGCCGACCTGAGATATCGAGTCGAACTCAGGTTCTGAACAGCATGAAGACCTGCTCCCTTACCCATTGGGAGAGGGGACTGACCGAGGTGTCTGGGCAAGGTACGCCGACCTGAGATATCGAGTCGAACTCAGGTTCTGAACAGCCCCCGTTCGGCTCCCTCTCCCTCGGGAGAGGGCTGGGGTGAGGGGTAGGCTCAACGCGAAATCCAAGCCCTGCCCCGCACCCAACAAAAAGCCCCGCATCTGCGGGGCTTGGTGTTTTAGGCGGCGGACTTGGCCTTGATCTTCTTCAGCTCTTCATCACGCAACTCGCGGCGCAGGATCTTGCCGACGTTGGTGGTCGGCAACGCATCGCGGAATTCCACCGAACGCGGCACCTTGTAACCCGTGACGTTGGCGCGCATGTGCTCCATCACGGTTTCCTTGGTCAGCGTGACACCCGGTTTGGCGACGATGAAAATCTTGATCGCCTCGCCCGACTTCTCGTCCGGCACGCCGATGGCCGCGCACTGCAACACACCCGGCAGGGTCGCCAGCACGTCTTCCAGTTCGTTCGGGTAGACGTTGAAACCGGAGACCAGAATCATGTCTTTCTTGCGATCAACGATGCGCATGTAGCCGTCCGGCTGGATCAGCGCGATGTCACCGGTCTTCAGCCAGCCTTCGCTGTCGAGCATTTCATCGGTGGCTTCCTGACGCTGCCAGTAACCCTTCATCACTTGCGGGCCCTTGACGCACAGTTCGCCGATTTCACCCAGCGGCTGCTCGACACCGGCATCATCGATGACTTTGCACAGGGTCGATGGCACCGGAATACCGATGGTGCCGATCTGGATGTTCTGGATCGGGTTGACCGTGGCCACCGGGCTGGTTTCGGTCATGCCGTAACCTTCGCAGATGGCGCAACCGGTGACCGCTTTCCAGCGCTCGGCAGCGGCCAGTTGCAAGGCCATGCCGCCGGACAACGTAACTTTCAGCGCCGAGAAATCCAGCTTGCGGAAACCTTCGTTGTTGCACAGCGCGACGAACAGCGTGTTGAGGCCGACGAAACCGCTGAACTTCCACTTCGACAGTTCCTTGACCATCGCCGGCAGGTCGCGCGGGTTGCTGATGAGGATGTTGTGGTTGCCGATCAGCATCATCGCCATGCAATGAAAGGTGAACGCATAGATGTGGTACAGCGGTAGCGGCGTGATCAGGATCTCGCAACCTTCGTTGAGGTTGGAACCCATCAGCGCCTTGCACTGCAGCATGTTGGCGACGAGGTTGCGATGGGTCAGCATCGCGCCTTTGGCCACGCCGGTGGTGCCGCCGGTGTATTGCAGCACCGCAACGTCGCCGCTGTCGGGATTGGCTTCGGCCACCGGTTGGCCCTGGCCCTTGCTCAGCACGTCATTGAACTTGATGGCTTTGGGCAAGTGATAGGCCGGGACCATTTTCTTCACGTACTTGATGACACTGTTGATCAGCAGGCGCTTGATCGGTGGCAGCAGGTCGGCGACTTCGGTGACGATGACGTGTTTGACGCCGGTTTTCGGCACCACGGTTTCGGCCAGGTGCGCCATGTTCGCCAGGCAAACAAGGGCTTTGGCGCCGGAGTCGTTGAATTGGTGTTCCATTTCCCGCGCGGTGTACAGCGGGTTGGTGTTGACCACGATCAGCCCGGCGCGAATCGCACCGAAGACGGCCACCGGGTACTGCAGAACGTTGGGCAGTTGCACGGCGATTCGATCGCCGGGCTGCAAATCGGTATGCTGTTGCAGATACGCGGCAAACGCACCGGACAATTCGTACAATTCACCGTAAGTGATTGTCTTGCCCAGGTTGCTGAAAGCCGGTTTGTTGGCGAAGCGTTGGCAGGATTGCTTCAACACTGCCTGAATGTTCGGATACTCGTCCGGATTGATGTCGGCAGCAATTCCAGCCGGGTATTTATCCTTCCAAAAGTCTTCGATCATGGAAGCCCACTCCTCAGCAACGCGAATTCTTCACCGCATTTGATGCGATTATTATTGGTGTGTGTTTGGTATTGGTGAATCTGGCTTTTATACAGGCCGAGAAGTCACAAAGCGCGCCGAGAGTAGCAGCTTTGCCAAGGGTCGACTAGAGCCAAAAGCGGCCCCTACAGTCATTATCATGACTCAAGACTACCTAGCAGTCATTTTAGAGCAAAAATCCTAGAACACCTTTGAAGCCCCGGTTTTCGGGGACTTAAAGCAAAAGATCGCAGCCTTCGGCAGGCTCCTACAGGAAATGCATTCCAAGGTAGGAGCTGCCGAAGGCTGCGATCTTTGTGTTTTTGACTTTTACGCGATATCGCGCAACTCACGCCGCAGAATTTTCCCGACAGGCGTCATCGGCAATGACTCACGCAACACAATGTGTTTCGGCACTTTGTACGCGGTGAAATTCTCTTTGCAGTAGGCCTTGAGCTCTTCGAGGCTGACCCCGGTTTCCCGCGCCACCACAAACAGCTTCACCGCCTCGCCCGAACGCTCGTCCGGCACGCCGATGACCGCGCAGTTGGCGACTTTCGGATGGGCCATGACCACGTCTTCGATTTCATTCGGATAAACGTTGAAACCGGAGACGATGATCATGTCCTTCTTGCGATCAACGATGCGCACGAAACCGTCCGGATCGATCACCGCGATGTCACCGGACTTGAACCAGCCCTCGGCATCCAGCACTTCGGCAGTGGCCTCAGGCTTGTGCCAATAACCTTTCATGATCTGCGGGCCCTTGATGCACAACTCGCCGCGCTCGCCCATCGGCTGTTCGACACCGTCATCGTTGATGACTTTGAGCAACGTGCCCGGCACCGGCAAACCGACCGTGCCCAGCCGCGACTGGTCGCCGTACGGGTTGGTGCAGGCCACTGGCGAGGTTTCGGTCAGGCCGTAACCCTCGGTGATGCGGCAACCGGTCATCTGTTCCCAGCGCTCGGCGGTGGCTTTGACCAGCGCGGTGCCGCCGGAGTTGGTGAGCTTCAGACTGGAGAAATCGAGGGTCTTGAAATCCGGGTGATCCATCAGCGCCACGAACAAGGTGTTCAGGCCCAACAGAGCGGAGAAGCGCCAGTTCTTCAGCTCCTTGATGAAGCCGGCAATGTCGCGCGGGTTGCTGATCAGCACGTTGTGGTTGCCGGAAACCATCATGCACATGCAGTTCGCGGTGAAGGCATAGATGTGATACAGCGGCAACGGCGCGATCATCACTTCCTGGCCTTCGCGCAGCAGCGGCTGCCCGTCCGGGCCGAGTTGCGCGAGACAGGCGCGCACTTGCTGCATGTTCGCCACTAGATTGCCGTGGGTGAGCATCGCGCCTTTCGCCAGCCCGGTGGTGCCACCGGTGTATTGCAGCACGGCGATGTCGTCGAGGCTGACCTTCAGCGGCTTGATCCCCAGGCCACGGCCCATGCGCAGTGCGCTCTTGAAGGAGATCGCCTGCGGCAACGAATACGCCGGGACCATTTTCTTCACTTTGCTGACCACGGTGTTGACCAGCCAGCCCTTGGCGGTGGGCATCAGGTCGCCCATCTTCGCTTCGATCAGGTACTGAATGTCGGTATCGGCCAGCACTTCCTGGACTTTCTGGCCGAACATGTTCAGGTACACCAACGCGCGTGCACCGGAATCCTTGAACTGGTGGCGCATCTCCCGTGCGGTATACAGCGGGTTGGTGTTGACCACGATCAGCCCGGCACGCAGTGCACCGAACACGGCAATCGGGTAATGCAGGATGTTGGGCATCTGCACGGCGATGCGATCGCCCGGAACCAGATCGGTATGCGCCTGCAGGTAACCGGCGAAGGCGGCGCTCTGCCGCTCAAGTTCAGCGTAAGTCAGGGTGATCCCCATATTGCTGAACGCCGGGCGATCAGCGAACTTCTTGCAGGAACGCTCGAACACCTCGATCACCGACTTGAACTCACCCATGTCGATGCCCAGCGGTACGCCGGCCGGGCGTTTGTCGTTCCAGAAATCAGGTTGCATTGTTCTTGTCCTCTTTACCTGAGCCGATCCGGGCCGCTTTCTGTCATTTCTGAAAAAGCGGAGCTTCACGGACACTAGCAGTTATGGCCATTGAGGCAAATATGGCCAAAGCCGTCATTGATCGTGTGAATCTTCCTGCCGTGGCGTGAGCTGATCAGACGCGCTATACAATGATCCGACTCTGAGCAAAGGAATCGCCATGATCCACGACACCCTATGGCTGGACGCGAGTGACCGCAGCCGCCTGTTCGTCAATCAATGGCTGCCGGCGACGCCGTTGAAAGCGGTAATCCTGCTGGCCCATGGCATGGCCGAACACAGCGGCCGCTACGCGCGACTGGCCGACACGTTTTGCGACAAAGGATATGGCGTGTACGCGCCGGATTTACGCGGACATGGCAAAACCGCCAATCACGGTACCCTCGGCCACTTCGCCGATAACGACGGCTGGTGCAAAGTGCTCGGCGATCTGGCCAGCCTCAATCAGCACATCGGCCAGCAGCACCCCGGCGTGCCGATCATCCTGCTGGGACACAGCATGGGCAGCTACATCGCCCAAGGTTATTTGCTGCATCACAGCGCCAGCCTGCATGGAGCGATTCTCAGTGGTTCCAACTTTCAGCCCGTTGCGCTGTACCGCGCTGCGCGGCAGATCGCTCGCCTGGAAAAACTGCGTCAGGGTGGCAAGGGTCGCAGCGCGTTGATCGAGTGGCTGTCGTTCGGCTCGTTCAATAACAAGTTCAAACCGGCGCGCACACCGTTCGACTGGCTGAGCCGCGACCCGGCCGAGGTCGACCTGTACGCCAACGACCCACTGTGTGGCTTTCGCTGCACCAATCAACTGTGGATAGACCTGCTCGGCGGCTTGCAGCAGATCAGCAAAGCGTCCAATCTCGCGCAGATCGACCCGGGCCTGCCGCTGCTGGTAATCGGCGGCGAATGTGATCCGGTGAGTGAAGGCAAGCGTCTGACAGATCTGGCCAATGCCTTGCGCACGGCCGGCAGCCAGCACCTGCAACTGAAGATCTACCCGCAGGCACGGCACGAATTGTTCAACGAAACCAACCGCGACGAAGTGATCGCTGATGTGCTGGCCTGGATCGATCAGGCCTTGAGCCATCCGCGCCCTCATCGCAGCGAATAATTTTTTGTGGATTCACTGAATCCGTCACAGGAATCGAGACCGATGACCCAGGTTACCAACATCCCTTACGAAGCCCTCGAAGTCGGCCAGACCGCCAGCTACAGCAAGACCGTCGAAGAGCGCGACATCCAGCTGTTCGCCGCGATGTCGGGCGACCACAACCCGGTGCACCTGGACGCCGAGTTTGCCGCCGCGAGCATGTTCAAGGAGCGTATCGCTCACGGTATGTACAGTGGCGCGCTGATCAGTGCCGCCGTTGCCTGCGAGCTGCCTGGGCCGGGCACTATTTATATCGGTCAGCAGATGAGCTTTCAGAAACCGGTGAAGATCGGTGACACGCTGACCGTGCGCCTGGAAATTCTCGAGAAGCTGCCGAAGTTTCGCGTGCGCATTGCCACTCGTGTGTTCAACCAGCGTGATGAGCTGGTGGTGGATGGCGAGGCTGAGATTCTGGCGCCGCGTAAGCAGCAGACCGTAACACTGCCAACACTGCCGGCGATCAGCATTGGCTGATTGATTGGTGGGGTGTCAGTGAGAGCTTCCCCCCTCACCCCAGCCCTCCCGAAACGTCGGACCGCCCCCAGGGGGGCGAGGGGAAAGGGAGCCGATCTCCGTGCTTTTCAAAACCTGAGTTCACCTCAGATCGCTCAAGTCGGTGTATCTCCAAAATCCACCACGATCAGTTCCCTCTCCCTCCGGGAGAGGGCTAGGGTGAGGGGCTTCTGCTTTTTCCAGACACAAAAAACGCCAGACTAGCTGGCGTTTTTTTACAACCGGCAAACGCTTACGAACGAGCACGAGCCTGGTTACGCAGGGCTTTCACCTGGTCGTGGTTGCGTTGCACACCGTGGTACTGGCGTTCAACCAGATCACGAATGCCGACCAGATTGTGCTTGCTGATTTTCTCAAGAGCTTCTTTGTAGGCCTTCAGCGCATGGTCTTCACCGCGCTCTGCTTCATTCAGCACAGCCTCTTCGTCTTTGCCGGTGAACATGGCTTTGACGTCGACCCAGCGACGGTGCAGGTCACCGCTAACGCTGGTGGAAGTTTCCGGATCGCCGCCCAGCTTGCGAACTTCGGCTTGCAGTTCTGCTGCAGCGGTGGCGCAATCAGCGGAGCGAGTTACAAACAGGGTTTTCAGTTCTGGGTGCTTGATGTCTTCAGCGCAAGTCTTGAACCCTTCCTGACCGTCCTTGCTGGTTTCAATCAGGTCATTGAGTACAGAGATGGCTTCTTTATTCATGTCGGTCATTTTTCAATTCCTTGCGATTGGTTGAAGATGCAAGGGATATTGCAGTGTGCATGCCAGCTTTTTATTTTTAAAAAATACTTATAAATCAGCTAGTTAAAGATAAGTGAACTATCTGTATCACGGTTATTTGCATGATCTGTCATTTGGCCTGCATGCAGAATGCCTGTATTTTCCAAGCTGATTTGAAGCCAGACGATCTCACCGATGAATCCTGAAAAACTCGAACTGCTGATCACCCGCGAAATGCCCTTCGGTAAATACAAAGGCCGGATCATTGCCGACCTGCCGGGGCCATACCTGAACTGGTTTGCCCGCGAAGGTTTCCCGCACGGCGAACTCGGTGGCTTGCTCGCGCTGATGCAGGAGATCGACCATAACGGCCTCTCGGACCTGCTCGAACCGCTGCGCGCCAAACACGGCAAACCTGCCCCGCGCCACTGAAGCGCCCTCCTCTCTAGAGTCAGCCGACCATGCCCGATAACACCCGCCGCGCCCGTGACGAAGCCTTTTGGCGAACGTTCGCCGATCGCTACGACGTTCAACCCGGTCCCGTGAACCTGGAAAACGGTTATTTCGGGCGCATGTCGCGCACGGTGATCGAGGAATACCAGCGCAACATCGAGCTGATCAACACCAGCAACTCGGTGTACGTGCGCCAGCGTTTCGAGCAGCACGACAACCTCGATATCCGCGCACAGCTGGCCGAGTTGATTGGCGTGCGTGCGCAGAGTGTGGCGTTCACCCGCAATGCCACCGAAGGTCTGCAGTCGCTGATTCGCAACTACAACCGCTTGCAACCGGGCGATCAGGTGCTGATCAGCGATCTGGAATACGACACGGTCAAAGGCGCCATGCGCTGGCTCGCCAGGCAGCGCGGCGCCGAGGTGATCGAGATTGCTCACGTGCACCCGGCGAGCTACGACAGCCTGGTGGAGACTTACCGCGAAGCCTTCGTCGGTCATCCGCAAATCAAGCTGATGGCCCTGACTCACGTCACTCACCGCACCGGTCTGGTCATGCCAGTGCAAGCCATCGCCGCGCTGGCCAAAGAGCATGGCGTCGATGTCATCCTCGACGGCGCCCATGCACTCGGTCAGATCGAGTTCGATCTTGATGCCCTCGGCATCGCTTTCGCCGGATACAACCTGCACAAATGGATCGGCGCACCGCTCACCCTCGGCTTCCTCTATATCGCGCCACACCGCCTGGCCGACATTGATCCGGACATGGGTGAAATGCATTACCCGGGCAATGACATCCGTGCGCGCACTTCGTACAGCACGCCCAACATTCCGGCGCTGATGACTTTGCCGCTGGTGTTCGAAGAGCACCGTTCCCTCGGCGGCGCTCCGGCCAAAGGTGCTCGCCTGAATTATCTGCGCAACCTCTGGGTCAGCGCGGTGCGGCACTTGCCGGGCATCGAAGTGATGACGCCAGACGACCCTCGGCTGTACTGCGGCATCACATCCATGCGCTTCACTCGGCACGACGATCAACAGGCGATGGCCGAGCGTCTGCTCAACGACTACAACCTGTTCACCGTGGTGCGCCATGGCGCAGCCAGCGGGCCGAGCATCCGCATTACACCGGGGCTGACCACCACCGCTGCCGACATGCAGTTACTGGTGCGGGCGCTGAACGAGCTGCGCTAAAACACCGTGATCAGGTATTTGTCATAGCCCGCCACGCCGATCTGCGATGACAGTGCAAAGGTGTCGACGCCGATCGTCAGGTTGCCGAAGTAGCCGTCCTCCGGGCCATCGTCTGTGATCGGCCGCAACGCCAGCCGAACGGCATCGTTATCAGTGGCTGTGCAATTGCAGGCACAGGGCAGATGCAGGCGCCCCGCCCAGGCCTCCTGGTACAGCTGCGGCTGTTGATCGTCATTGGCGATGGCGACGCTCAGAGCGATGCATGAAAAGGCAGTTTGCCGATCCGGGTAAAGGCTGGTGAAACGAACGATGCCTTTACTGTCGGTCGACTGACTGCCGCACAGTGTGTCGGTGCCAATGTGCTGCTCGATGCGGACCACGGCGCCACTGACCGGCTCGCCGGTCATGGCATCGACCAGGGCCAGCCGCAATAGAAGAGGCAAGCCTTCGATGCCCGCGCTGATGTTGCGCACCTTGCCCTGGCTGTTGTGCCAATCGAAACTGCCAACCACGGGCAACTGCCGTGGGTGCAGAGCGTTGTCTGATAAAGCTAAAGATTGCTGGTCGTCCATGAGGCGTTCTCTCTTCCGTAAGATGAACGCAGATTAGCGCCACGCAAACGCGGCTGTGCGGTAACTATGTATCGCGTGATGTCCCGACACTTTCTTCAAGGCAAAAAAAACGGTGCACCGACCAAGCGCACCGTAAAGCCGTAGAACACACAACGAAGTGTCTGGTAACAATCAGTCCAGCAGCGCCAGTGCCTCAGCGGTGCATTCCTGAATACGGGCCCAGTCGCCGTTCTTGATCCACTCCGGATCAAGCATCCAGCTACCGCCCACGCACATGACGTTTTTCAGCGCCATGTAGCTCTTGATGTTGGCCGGGCCGACGCCGCCAGTCGGGCAGAATTTCACTTCGCCGAACGGACCGCCGAGGGCCTTGATTGCCGCCACGCCACCGCTGACTTCAGCCGGGAACAGCTTGAAGCGGCGATAACCCAGACCGTAGCCTTCCATGATGCCGGAGGCGTTGCTGATGCCCGGCAACAGCGGAATCGGGCTGTCGACACTGGCTTCCAGCAGGTCACGGGTGATGCCTGGGGTGACGATGAACTGCGAGCCAGCGGCTTCGGCAGCCGCGAGCATGTTGCGATCGAGCACGGTGCCGGCACCGGTCATCAATTCCGGACGCTGGTCGCGCAGGATCTGGATGGCCTTGAGGCCAAACTGCGAACGCAGGGTCACTTCCAGCGCGGTGAGGCCACCGGCAGCCAGAGCGTCAGCCAGTGGCAGCACGTCCTGTTCGCGAGCGATGGTGATCACCGGCAGGATCCGCGCCTTGGCGCAGAGGCTGTCGATCAGGGCAACTTTGTCCGCCATGGAAACGGTCGGGGATGGGGTTGTCATAGCGGCTGTTCCTTGGCTCATGGGCACCAGTAAATCTCTAACGTAGGTTGCAGAAACGCGCGCACCGGCATGGCGGCGACGTCGGATGCCAGTGCGGCATTCAGGGTGGTCAGTTTCGACTGACCGGAAATCGACAGAATCTTGTGTTTGGCCGAGGCCAGCAGCGCACGGCTCATGGTCAGGCGTTGACGCGGCACGCTTGGCGCCAGCATCGGCCAGCAACGGCGCGTGCCATCAGCCTGCAGCGCTTCGGCGAGGTTCGGGCTGTCGGGGAACAGCGACGCCGTGTGGCCGTCATCACCCATGCCCAATACCAGCACGTCAATCGGCGGCAATTCGGCAAGCAAGCGGTCAGCCTGTTCAGCAGCCTGCTCGACGTTGGCCGCCGCGCTATACAGGCTGAGGAACTGCGCCTTGGCCGCCGGGCCTTTGAGCAGATACTGCTTGAGCAGACCGGCATTACTGTCGGCATGTTCAACCGGTACCCAGCGCTCGTCGGCGAGGGTCACGACGACCTTCGACCAGTCCAGTTCCTGCTTGGCCAGGTGCTGGAAAAACGCCACCGGGCTACGACCGCCGGACACCACCAGCACCGCGTTGCCGCGTGCAGCAATGGCTTCGCTCAATTGCTTGGCCACGTTCAGCGCCAGACCTTCGGCCAACAACACCGGGCTTTTGAATTCGTGGGCATTCACGCCCGCAGGCAGTTGCACATCAGATATCGCCATACCACGACCTCCCGTCCCGCGTGATCAATGCAATGGAGCTCATCGGCCCCCACGACCCGGCCGCATACGGCTTGGGCGCGTCACCGGATTTTTTCCACCCGGCGATCAGTTGGTCACACCACTTCCACGCGGCTTCGATTTCATCTTTACGGACAAACAGGTTCTGATTGCCGTTCATCACTTCCAGCAACAACCGCTCGTAGGCATCGGGAATCCGCGCGCTACGCCAGGTGTCGGAGAAATTCAGTTGCAGCGGGCCGCTGCGCAGTTGCATGCCTTTGTCCAGGCCCTGCTCTTTGGTCATCACGCGCAAGGAAATGCCTTCGTCCGGTTGCAGGCGAATGATCAGTTTGTTGCTGATCTGCAGGCGCTGCTCAGGGGCGAAGATGTAGTGCGACGGTTCCTTGAAGTGGATGACGATCTGCGACAGTTTTTGCGGCATGCGTTTGCCGGTGCGCAGGTAGAACGGCACGCCGGCCCAGCGCCAGTTGCGGATATCGGCACGCAAAGCGACGAAGGTTTCGGTGTCGCTCTGGGTATTGGAGTTCGGTTCTTCGAGGTAACCCGGTACGGATTTGCCTTCGCTGTGGCCGGCAATGTACTGGCCACGCACGACCTGCGTGGTCAGGCCTTCCGGACTGATCGGCGCCAGGGCCTTGAGCACTTTTACCTTTTCGTCGCGGATGCTGTCGGCGGACAGGTCGGCCGGCGGGTCCATGGCGATCAGGCAAAGCAGCTGTAACAGGTGATTCTGGATCATGTCGCGCAGTTGGCCGGCCTTGTCGAAGTAGCCCCAGCGGCCTTCGATACCAACCTTCTCGGCCACGGTGATTTCCACGTGGGAGATGTAATTCTGGTTCCACTGGGTTTCGAACAGGCTGTTGGCGAAACGCAGGGCGATCAGGTTCTGAACGGTTTCTTTGCCCAGGTAGTGGTCGATGCGGTAGGTACGGTTCTCCGGGAAGAACTGCGCCACGGCGTCGTTAACCTTGCGCGAGGATTCGAGGTCGGAGCCGATCGGCTTTTCCAGTACCACGCGGGTATTTTCTGCCAGACCGACTTTCGCCAGGTTTTCGCAGATCGCGCCGTACACCGCCGCAGGGGTGGCGAAGTAGGCAATCATGCGTTGCGTGCTGCCAGCCAGTTCGGCCAGCGCCACGTAATCTTCGGATTTGAGGAAGTCGACGTGCAGGTAGGTCAGGCGTGCGAGAAAACGCTCGGCGACGGCCTCGTCCAGCTCTTTGCCCACATAACGACGCAGTTCGGCGGCGATGAACGCCATGTGCTGTTGCTGGGAACCTTCTTCACGGGCCAACGCGATGATGCGCGTGTCCTCGTGCAACAGATCGGCGCCATCGAGGTGATAAAGGGCAGGAAACAGCTTGCGCAGGGCCAGATCGCCAAGCGCGCCGAACAAGGCAAAGGTGCACGGTTCAACCGTAATCGAAGGCATGATGTTTGTTCTTTTATCAAGTTAAGCTACAAATACCTTTTTTCAAGGCATCACTCAAGGGAAAATGTAGTAATAACCACAACATTTTCGCAAAATACAGATTCCGAGTGGTGGTCGCTCGGACGCATCAGTAGGATAGGCCACCGTTACGGGCCATA
This sequence comes from Pseudomonas sp. 3B-A001-10F, assembly GCF_056313565.1. Lineage (NCBI taxonomy): Bacteria > Pseudomonadati > Pseudomonadota > Gammaproteobacteria > Pseudomonadales > Pseudomonadaceae > Pseudomonas > Pseudomonas sp. 3B-A001-10F. Next base: position 110,362 of record NZ_JBQYFW010000008.1, on the reverse strand, counting down.
TCAAAGGCCCAATTTGCATAGCCCGGCGCACCTTTGCGCAGGTGAATTAGGAATTCCATATGGACCGCGTGCGAAATTTACTGGAACAGATCCAGAGTCGCCTTGAAGACCTGAACAAGGCCGAACGCAAAGTCGCCGAGGTGATCCTGCTCAACCCGCAGCAGGCCACCCGCTTCAGCATCGCCGCCCTCGCCCAGGCAGCCTCGGTGAGCGAACCGACGGTCAACCGTTTCTGCCGTTCGTTCGGTGTCAGCGGCTATCCCGAACTCAAACTGCAACTGGCGCAGAGTCTGGCCAGTGGCGCGGCGTATGTCAGCCGCGCGGTCGAGGCCGACGACAATCCCGAGGCGTACACGCAGAAGATTTTCGGCAGCGCCATTGCCTCGCTGGACAGTGCCTGTCAGGCACTGGATCCGAACCTGATCAGCCGCGCCGTCGACCTGTTGATTCAGGCGCGACAGATCCACTTCTTCGGCCTCGGCGCCTCGGCACCGGTGGCACTGGATGCGCAGCACAAGTTCTTCCGCTTCAACCTGGCGGTGACCGCGCATGCCGATGTGTTGATGCAGCGGATGATTGCCTCGGTGGCGCACACCGGTGAGTTGTTCGTGATCATTTCCTACACCGGGCGCACCCGTGAACTGGTCGAAGTGGCGCGTATTGCTCGGGAAAACGGTGCTTCGGTGTTGGGTTTGACGGCGGAGAATTCGCCGCTGGCCAAGGCGAGTACCTTGAGCCTGAACATTCCGTTGCCGGAAGACACTGACATCTATATGCCGATGACATCGCGGATCATTCAGTTGACCGTGCTGGATGTGTTGGCGACGGGGATGACCTTGCGTCGCGGAGTGGATTTCCAGCCGCATTTGCGCAAGATCAAAGAGAGCTTGAATGCGAGCCGGTATCCGGTTGGGGATGAATTCAACTAAAGATCAAAAGCACCCTCACCCCAGCCCTCTCCCGGAGGGAGAGGGGGCCGACCGACGTGTCTTCCGTCATGCATCGACCTGAGAGACCGAGTCGATTATGGATTCACAGCCGATCTTTCATTTCGGTGAAACTCTCCAATATCCCGCAATCAGTCCCCTCTCCCTCTGGGAGAGGGCTAGGGTGAGGGTAGCGGTGTACTTGACACACTCAAGCCGCCGCCCACGCCTGCAAACTCAAATGCGCCTTCTCCCCCGGCGCTAAATGCAGGCTGTCAGTCCCACCCGCCGCCGCTTCCACGCAGACAAACTCCGAAATCTCATCCCACGTCACGCCCAACAACGGCCGCGCGCCCGGATGCCACACCACCGTATCCGCACTGTCACCGGTATCAATGCACAACTCGCGCTGCCAGGCGTGATCTTTCAGCTGCAATTCACCGTCATGCTGGAACACCCGCTGACAGCCGCCATCCACTCGCAACTCGCCTTCCTGCTGACAAATCTGCCGATTCAACTGGTCATAGCCCTGCGCCCCTTCAAGCCCAGACAGCGCTATCTCGCCGACATCGCCAATACGCCAGTAAGCGTGCAAAGCCTGGCTCAACTGGCATGGCATGTCGTCCTGATGCTCGGTACTCAGGCGTAATTCCATGCGTTCGCCCAGATGCGCGTGCAGGTCGACCTGCCAGTCGCACAGCTGCAATTGCCAATGCAGGCGCACGCCGTCTTCGGCGCTGCTGCTGTCGAGCAGCTTCCAGTCGAGCAAGCGCGCCCAACCATGCGATGGCCAGGCGTTTTCGCTGGGATGACGGCCATACCACGGCCAGCACACCGGCACGCCACCGCGAATAGCGCCGACATGCGGCCACTTCGCCGCGCACCACAACCACGGCTTTTGCCCACGCGGCTGAAAGTGCAGCAACTGCGCGCCCTGACGACTGAACACCGCCTGACACAGCGGGTGATCGATCACCAACACGTCGCGCATCTGATAGCGCTCCCAGGCGAACACCGGTTGTTCACGCAGGGATTTGAAGAAGCGTTGTAGCGGATGCTCATGCATTTGCCACGATCCTGAACTCGTCTTTCACAGGGGTGCGCCGCCCCCCAAAAAAAAGCGGACAGCCTGGGCTGTCCGCAAATATGCGCACATAGAGAGGAGCTTATCGCAGACGCGTTAGAACGTAGACTGAATTTTCAGGCCAGCGACCAAAGCGTTGTCCACTTCATCCACACCACCCGGGTGAGTGATGTATTGCAGGTTAGGACGTACGGTCAGCCAGTTGGTGACGTGGAAGCCGTAGTTGATCTCGTAGTTGTATTCGGTTTCACGAATTGGCGAGAACACCGGATTGTCGTAGTCCGAAACACCGTTGGAAGCGTTTAGTAGTTCGGCGTTTTTCTTCACGTCATCGTTGACGTGGATACGCGCCGCGCCGATACCGACGTCATCCTTCGGACGCGCGTCGAACGGGCCTTTGTAGACAAACATCACCGACTGGTAGTTGTCGATGAAGTTGGTGTCCTTGTCGTGGAACGTGGCGTTGGCAGCAATGTTCAGACCGCGAGAAGCATCACCGTTATGGCTGGTGAGTTGCTGTTGCGCCACGAACCAGTAGCCGCTTTTGCTGCTGTGGGTTTTGTAAGCGTCGCGCGTGGTTGCCGCGTCGAAACCGTTGACGTCTTCACGAACGTCGTCGGCATCAGCGGTGCTCTTGTAGTAACCGACGCGGTATTCGCCTGGCAGGCTGTTGACCTTCGGCGACCAGACCAGCTCGACCGGAAGAACGGTACCTTTGGTGCCGCTGCCACTGAGCTTGAAGCCGTTGCCGTGTTCCAACTGCGACGGGTTCTGGTTGTACGCACCGATCTGCGCGTAGAGCTCGTCGTTGATGTTGTACTTCACACGGATCGCGGCCTGACTGACCGGCCAGTTGTACCAGATGTTGGTCGCCCAGTTACCCACTTGCGAGCCGCAGAACGCCAGGTTCTGGAAGTCGCACGGGAAGGTGTTGAAGTCTTCGCCTTCACCGAAGTAACCGGCCTTGACGTCGAGTTTGTTGTCGAAGAACTGGTGCTGAATCCACAACTGGGTCAGACGCACCATGTGGCCACGGCCGTAAACTTCTTGCGACGAACTCAAGGTGCCGGCACGCGGATCGCCAACGCGGTCGTTGGAGATGTTGTAGCCGTTACGGTTGGTCAGCTGGATCTTCGCCTGAGTGTTATCCCAGCCCCACAGCTTTTGCAGATCGAGTGCCACGCCCAGACCGAACTGGTCAGCGTAACGCGCAGTCTTGTCGTCGTTGTAGCCACCGTTCAGGTTGCCACCGACTTCCCCAACGTAGTCAGCCTTGATATCGATACCCTGCTCGATCAGCTTGGTACGCTCGCCACCCCAGTCGCCGGTCATCCATTTCGAATCGGAACTGAAGGCATCCGCCGCCATGGCGTTACCGGCCAGCACCAAGGCCGCCGCAGCCGACACTTGGCAGATCAACCGGGCATTGACGTGTTTCTTTTTCATCCCTACATCCTCGTCTTTATTGTTATTAACTGTTTTTATCTAACGCGGTTTACATAAAGTGCGATGGATTACAGGCAATCCACCGCGTGCTCCTTTGTGGGAGCGAGCCTGCTCGCGAATGCGGTGTAACAGGGGACATCAATGCTGGATGTCAGACCGCTTTCGCGAGCAGGCTCGCTCCCACATTTGTTCCTCAGCGCCCCTTGAACTGGGCGACGTTCGCAGACCGCGCATCGGTCTGTGGTTGCCCGGCAGTGCCGAGGCGCTCACCGGTGTTGGCATCAAACAACAACACTTTCGACGGATCGAATTGCAGCGTCAGGTTCTCGCCCACCTGCGGTGCCACATCCGGCGCCAGACGGCAGCAGACTTTGGTGTCATTGAGGTTGACGAACACCAGGGTGTCCGGACCGGTCGGCTCGGTCACCTGTACTTCGGCGCGAATGCTCGGCAAGCCATTGCCCTCGCCGTTCGCCAAAACGATCTGTTCAGGACGCAGACCGAGGATCACTTCGCGATCTTCGAGCCCGGCGTCCTGCATGCTCATCGGCAGCTCGCAACGCGCCTGACCGCTGTCGAGCAGCGCCAGCAGACGACCGTCCTTGCGCTGCAGACGCAGCGGGATGAAGTTCATCGGCGGCGAACCGATGAAGCTCGCCACGAACAGGTTGGCCGGGTCGTTATAGATCTCTTTTGGCGTGCCGAACTGTTGAATGATGCCGTCCTTCATCACCGCCACCTTGTCGCCCAGAGTCATCGCTTCGATCTGGTCGTGGGTCACGTAGACCGTGGTGGTTTTCAGGCGCTGGTGCATCAGTTTCATTTCGGTGCGCATCTCGACGCGCAGCTTGGCGTCGAGGTTGGACAGTGGTTCGTCGAACAGATAAATCTTCGGTCGCCGCGCCAGGGCACGGCCCATCGCTACACGCTGTTGCTGACCACCGGAAAGTTGACCCGGCTTACGGTTCAGCAGGTGTTCGATCTGCAACAGCTTGGCGACGCGCGCGACTTCTTCGTCGATCGCCGACTGCGGCATCTTGCGGATCTTCAGACCGAATTCGATGTTCTCGCGCACGCTCATGGTCGGGTACAGCGCGTAGGACTGGAACACCATGGCGATGTCGCGATCCTTCGGGCTCATGCCGCTGACGTCCTGATCGCCGATCATGATCGCGCCGCCGGTGATGGTTTCCAGACCGGCGATGCAGTTCATCAGGGTCGACTTGCCGCAGCCCGACGGGCCGACGAGGATCAGGAATTCACCGTCCTTGATCGACAGTTCGATGTTCTTCAGGGTGTCCGGCAGGCCGGCACCGTAGGTCTTGTTGACGTTGCGAAGTTCGAGCGTTGCCATGATTACCCCTTGACTGCGCCGGCTGTCAGCCCGCGCACGAAATACTTGCCTGCGACCACATAGACCAGCAGGGTCGGCAGGCCGGCGATCATCGCCGCTGCCATATCAACGTTGTATTCCTTGGCGCCGGTGCTGGTGTTGACCAGGTTGTTCAGCGCCACCGTGATCGGTTGCGAATCACCGCTGGAGAACACCACACCGAACAGGAAGTCGTTCCAGATCTGGGTGAACTGCCAGATCAGGCAGACCATGATGATCGGCGTCGACATCGGCAGAATGATGCGGCGGAAAATCGTGAAGAAACCTGCGCCGTCGAGGCGTGCAGCTTTCACCAGTGCATCCGGAATGCTCACGTAGTAGTTACGGAAGAACAGCGTGGTGAACGCCAGACCGTAAACCACGTGAATAAACACCAGACCGGTGGTGGTGCTCGCCAGGCCCATCTTGCCGAGGGTGAACGAGGCCGGCAGCAGCACGGTCTGGAACGGCAGGAAGCAGCCGAACAACAGCAGACCGAAGAACAACTGCGAACCACGGAAGCGCCAGAACGACAGCACATAACCGTTCAATGCACCGATGGCGGTAGAGATGATTACCGCCGGAACGGTGATCTTGATCGAGTTCCAGAAGTAACCGTCAACCGTGGCCCAGGCCTTGACCCAGCCGATGCCGCTGACCACGGTCGGCCAGCTCAGCAGGTTGCCGGTGCTGATGTCTTCCGGGGTCTTGAAGCTGGTCAGCAACATGACCACCAGCGGCACCAGATAAAGCAGTACGGCGAGGATCAGCACCGCGTAAATCGCGATGCGACTCAGGCTGATAGCAGGTTTGGCAGCGAGACTAGTCATTGCGCTTGGTCCTCAGCTCGGAATACAGGTAAGGCACGATGATCGCGAGGATCGCGCCGAGCATCAGAATCGCACTGGCCGAGCCCATGCCCATCTGGCCGCGACTGAAGGTGAAGGAATACATGAACATCGCCGGCAGGTCGGAGGAATAACCCGGGCCACCAGCGGTCATCGCCGCGACGAGGTCGAAGCTCTTGATCGCGATGTGCGCCAGAATCATCACCGCACTGAAGAACACCGGACGCAGGCTTGGCAGCACCACTTTCCAGTAGATCGTCGGCATGCTCGCGCCATCGATCTGTGCAGCGCGGATAATCGATTGATCAACGCCACGCAGGCCGGCGAGGAACATCGCCATGATGAAGCCCGAGGCTTGCCAGACAGCGGCGATCACCAGGCAGTAAACCACGCGATCAGGGTCGATCAGCCAGTCGAGACGGAAGCCTTCCCAGCCCCAGTCACGCAACAATTTGTCCAGGCCCATGCCCGGGTTGAGCAGCCATTTCCACGCGGTACCGGTAACGATCATCGAGAGCGCCATCGGGTACAGGTAAATGGTGCGGATAAAGCCTTCGCGACGGATGCGCTGGTCGAGGAACACCGCCAGCAACACGCCGATCACCAGAGTGATACCGATGAACATGCCGCCGAACACCGCGAGGTTTTTGCTCGCGACCCACCAGCGGTCGTTGTCGAACAACCGCGCGTATTGCGCCAGACCGGCCCACTTGTAGTTGGGCAGGAAGGTCGAGGTGGTGAACGACAGAATGAACGTCCACAGGATGTAGCCATAGAAGCCCACCAGCACGATGAACATGCTCGGCGCCAGCACCAGTTTGGGTAGCCAGCGTTGCAATGCATCGAACGGCGAGGCCTTGCTGAACACAGCAACAGAACTCATGGGGAAATCCAGTACAGGGAATAAAAACTACAGTGAGATCCCTTGTGGGAGCGAGCCTGCTCGCGAATGCGGTGTGTCAGTCGACGGATGGAGCAACTGACACAACGCCTTCGCGAGCAGGCTCGCTCCCACAGGAGAAGCCTGTGCTACCGACGCTTATTTGGACGACTTGATCGCTGCGCCCAGTTTCTTGGCGGTGTCGGCCGGGTCGGCTTTCGGGTCGTTGATGTAGTTGGTCACGACATCAAAGAACGCGCCTTGCACCGCCAGCGTGGTCGCCATGTTGTGCGCCATGCTTGGCTGCAAGCCGCCGGACTTGGCGTCCGCCAGGAAGTCTTTGGCTGCAGTCTGTGCGCAGGAGTCGAAACCGAGCTTGTCCATGTTGTTCAACATGTCGTTGCGCACCGGGATCGAGCCTTTGTTGATGCTGAAGACTTTCTGGAAGTTTTCACCCAGCACGACTTTGGCGATGTCCTGCTGACCGGCCGCAGTGCCTGCGTCCTTCTGCTTGAACACGGCCAGCGAGTCAATGTTGTAGGTGAACGCCTTATCGGTGCCCGGGAAGGCTACGCACTCGTAATCCTTGCCGGCGACTTTCTTGGCAGCGGTCCATTCGGACTTGGCCCAGTCACCCATGATCTGCATGCCGGCCTTGCCGTTGATGACCTTGGCCGCTTCCAGGTTCCAGTCCTGACCCTTGCCATCGGCGTCCATGTAGGTCGCGACTTTCTTCAGCTCGGTCAGCGCCTTGACCATTTCCGGGCCGGTCAGCGCGGCATTGTCCAGGTCAACCAGGGCTTTCTTGTAGCCATCGACACCCATGACCGAGAGCACCACGGCTTCGAACACGGTGCTGTCCTGCCAAGGCTGACCGCCGTGGGCCAGCGGAATGAAGCCCGCAGCCTTCAGCTTGTCGCCAGCGGCATAGAATTCTTCGAGGGTGGTAGGGTTCTTGGTGATCCCGGCTTTCTTGAACACTTCCGGATTGATCCACAGCCAGTTCACACGGTGAATGTTCACCGGCACGGCCACGTAATCACCGTCGTACTTCACGGTATCGGAGACTTTCTTGTCGAGCAGGCTGTCCCACTTTTCCGACTTGGCGACGTCTTTCAACACGTCAGTGTCGAGCAGGCCGGTCGACGCCCATTCCTGGATGTCCGGGCCTTTGATCTGGGCAACGCCTGGCGGGTTGCCTGCAACGGCACGGCTTTTCAGCACGGTCATGGCCGTTGCACCGCCACCGCCGGCGACAGCGCCGTCTTTCCAGGTGAAACCGTCTTTTTCGACTTGGGCCTTGAGCACATCAACGGCAGCTTTTTCGCCACCGGACGTCCACCAGTGCACGACTTCGACCGAACCTTTGGATTCGGCAGCGGAAACACTGAGAGGCAGAATTGCGAGCGGGAACAGGGAGGCGACAGAAATGACAGTAGCGAGGCGAGAAATCGCATTCATCTGAGATGTACCTTTCTTGTTGTTATGCATGCAAGTCTGGTGCTTGCGCTGCACAGGAGTTTAAACAGGACGTTTCCCTTCGCAGGTAACGAAGGGACGCGCGAATGTCACTACATGGTTACATGATTGGTCACATGACAACGCTCTGGGACAACTGCGCCAGAGCCGTTGCCATACTCGGTGACAAGGGTAGACGAGGGATCAGCAAGGCTTGCCAGGCGTGATACAGATCGGGTTTGCCCGGCCAGATATCGGCACTTGGCAGGTTTTGCGGATTGAGCTCGTGGCGCCAACTGCCGTCGCAACGGTCGATGAAATACGTTTCGCAGAATTCCCAGAACAGCCGGTACCAGGTTTCGTATTGCACATCACCCGTGCGTTTGAGCAAAGTACTGGCAGCGGCGCTGGCCTCGGCGTGTGTCCAGTGCAGGCGATGGCGGACGACGGCTTTGTTGTTCCAGTCGAGGGTGTAGACGATGCCCGGTAGACCATCGACGTCCCAACCGTTGCGGCAATTGCTCTCGAACAGTTTTTGCGCATCGGTGGCGAGCCAACCGGGCGTGAGCATGCCGGCTTGCACCCGCGCCGCTTCGAGGTGCAGCAGCAGCCGCGCCCATTCGAAACCGTGGCCCGGCGTGGTGCCGTAAGGGCGGAAGCCGTCGGCGGGATTGTCGTGGTTGTATTCGCGTAGCGGCTGCCAGTCGCGGTCGAAGTGCTCGATGACCATGTAACCGTTGGCGGCGGCGTGCCCGTGAACAACGCGTTCGACGATGCGTTGCGCGCGAATCAACCAGCGCGGATCTTCAGTGACATCGGCCAGCGCGAGGAACGCTTCGGTCGCGTGCATGTTGCTGTTGGCACCGCGATAGGCTTCTTCTTCGCTCCAGTCGCGATTGAAGAATTCGCGCATGGCGCCCTCTTCTTCGCTCCAGAAATAGGTGTCGATGATGTCGATGGCGTCATCCAGCAACGCTTGCGCGCCGGGACGCTGCGCGACTACTGCGGAACTGGCCGCCAGTGCGACAAAGGCATGCAGATAGGCATTCTTGCCGGTGTTGTCATCGCGGTGTTCGGCGACAGCAAACCAGCCGCCGTGCAGTGCATCACGCAACGGCCCGCGCAGGGCGGCGATGCCGTGATCGACCAGTTCGGCAAAACCCGGCAAACCCTGAATGTGGGCCATGGCGAAGCTGTGGGTCATGCGCGCGGTGTTCATCGTTTCGGCTTGTGCGTTCGCTGGCAGACGGCCGCGTTCGTCGAGGTTGCCGAAGCCTTCGGGCAGTTTCGATGCCTTGGCGAAATCCAGCAGGCGCAGGCCTTCGCCGGCGAGCCATTGCTGATGGGCAGGGGCGTTCAGCCAACTGCTGAAGCCTGGGTGGAAGAGATCCATGGGTGGCCTTTTTTGTTGTTATGACTGCGGGGGAGTCTAAACAACGGGCTGGGGTGGTCTTGTAACGAAGGGGGCGGGGTTTGTCACCAGTCCGTGACAAAGAGCAGCCCTCACCCCAGCCCTCTCCCAGAGGTAGAGGGGGCCGACCGAGGTGTAATAAGCTTTCCGCCGACCTGAAATACCGAGTCGATTATGGATTCGGCGTTGTACAGTCAGGTCGGCGTATCTCTGCAGCATCCCCCGGTCAGTCCCCTCTCCCTCTGGGCGGTCCGACGTTTCGGGAGGGCTAGGGTGAGAGAAAGCCTTTGACTCAATCCGCCGAACGCGGCAGTTGCAAGGTCACCCGCAACCCACCCTCACGCAGATTCTGCAGCGTCACTTCCCCACCATGGCTGTGGGCAATATTGCGCGCGATGCCCAACCCCAAGCCATAACCCTGCTGCTGCCCCGCCAGACGGAAGTGCGGTTCGAACACTTGCTCCAGCCGCTGCTCCGGAACACCCGGCCCTTCATCGTCGACGTGCAGAACAAACGCGCGCTCATCGTCGTCGATGTGCAAATGCGCGTTTTGCCCGTACTTCAACGCATTGTCGATCAGGTTACCGATGCAGCGCTTCAACGCCAGCGGCTTGCCCGGATAAGCCGCCAGCGCCTTGCCCTGCTGCGTCACGCGGCCATTGCCATTCGGCGCCAGATACGGCTCCACCAGACAGTCGAGCACATGGTTCAAGTCCACCGGTTCGATGTTCTCGTGGATGTCGGTGTCTTTTACACATTGCAGCGCGCCTTTGACCAGCAGTTCCAACTCATCCAGATCACGGCCGAACTTGGTTTGCAGCGTTTCGTCTTCAAGCAATTCGACGCGCAAGCGCAAACGGGTGATTGGCGTGCGCAGGTCATGGGAGATCGCGCTGAACAATTGGCTGCGCTCGGTCAAGTAACGGCTGATGCGCTCGCGCATGGTGTTGAACGCACGCCCCACTTCGACCACTTCACTACCGCCGCCCTCAGCCACTGGCTCGACGTCGGCACCTAGCGACAAATCCCGCGCCGCCCGCGCCAGACGCTTGAGCGGCCGGCTCTGCCAGTGCACCAGCAGGCCGATGAACAGCAGCAGGAATCCGCTGGTGAGGACGATGAACCACACCTGCTGCGACGGCAGGCCTTGTTCTTCAAGGCTGGTGTACGGCTCGGGCAGCAAGGAGGCGATGTACAGCCATTCGCCCGGCGCCATTTGAATCTGCGTGACCAGCACGGGTGGATTCACTGGCTCCAGGGTCAGCGCGTAATGCGCCCACGAGCGCGGCAATTCATCGAGTTTCAGCCCGGCGTTGAAAATCCGCAGATCTTCGGGGCTGACAAAGGTCACCGAAATATCCGTGTCATTGCCGAGCGTCTGACGCAGCACTTCGTCGACCGCTTTCATCACCGCCGCTTTACGCGGCGTGACCGGCAGCACATCCATGCCCAGTGGCTTGTCGTTGAGCGTCACCACGAATCGCGTGCCGCCCATGCTGCGCAATTGATCGAGCACCAACGGCCGATAAGCCACCGGCAACGAGCGGAAGTAACTGACGCTGGCGGTCATCGAATGGGCGAGGCTGCGGGCGCTGGTGACTAGGCCTTCGAGCTGCGTAGCGCGCAGTTGCGAGACCCAGATCACGCTCGACAATGTTTGCGCGAACAGCACCGCGAGCAACGTCAGCAGCAACATCCGCCCGAGCAGCGAACGCGGCATCGGCACTTTGGCGGCGAATTTGCGCAGCGACTCAGTGACCATTGCCGGCAACCACGTTGGCTGCCAGTTGGTAGCCGCTGCCGCGCACCGTGCGAATCAGTCGTGGCGGTTTCTCGGTGTCGCGCAGACGCTGGCGCAAACGGCTGACGGCCATGTCGACGATGCGATCGAGCGGCATCAAATCGCGACCACGGGTGGCGTTGCCGATGGTGTCGCGGTCGAGAATTTCCTGCGGGTGATCGAGAAACAGTTTCAGCAGGGCGAAGTCGGCACCGGAGAGAATCACTTCCTCGCCGTCGGTGTGAAACAGCCGGTGACTGACCATGTCCAGCCGCCACTCGTCGAAGGCCAGCACGTCACTGCCGCTGCGCTCCTGACCGAATTGCGCACGACGCAGCAATGCCTTGATGCGCGCTTGCAGTTCGCGGGGGCTGAAGGGTTTGCCGAGGTAGTCGTCGGCGCCGAGTTCCAGACCGATCACGCGGTCGGCTTCGTCGGAACTGGCGGTGAGCATGATGATCGGCACCTGCGCCTGACGCGGATGCTGACGCACCCAACGGCACAGGCTGAAGCCGTCTTCGTCGGGCAGCATGACATCGAGGATCACCAGATCGCTCGGCGCCTCGTTGAGGGCCTGGCGGAAACTGGCACCGTCGGCGGTGGCCCGTACCTGAAACCCGGCGCGGGTCAGGTAGGTTTCCAGCAACTCGCGTATTTCCTGGTCGTCATCGACCAACAATATCGACTTGTTGACTGAGCTCACTTCGAAGGCATCCTTGTTGTTGGAATTGGGGCGGATTATGCCTGATGAACCGATCGTTCCCACGCTCTGCGTGGGAATGCCTCTGGGGACGCTCCGCGTCCAGTGACGCGGAGCGTCACGGGCTGCATTCCCACGCGGAGCATGGGAACGATCTCACGCTTCAGCCTGCCTGTTCCAGAGCCACACCCGCGCCCATCAGTCCGGAATACGGCGCTGTCACCAGCCACACCGGGATGCCTTTGAAGTAATCGCTCATGCAGCCTTTGTCAGCAAAGCTGCGGGCAAAACCGCTTTCGAGGAAGAAATCGGCAAACCGGGGAATCACCCCGCCGACGATATACACCCCGCCACGTGCGCCCGTGGTCAGCACGTTGTTGCCGGCCACACGGCCGAGCCAGCAGCAGAACTGCTCGAGCACTTCCAGCGCAATCGGATCACCCGCCAGACCTGCCGCCGTGATCGCTTCCGGCGTATCAAGCGTTGGCTCATGCCCATCCACCGCACAGATCGCCCGGTAAACCCGTGGCAATCCACCGCCGCTCAACGCAGTTTCGGCGCTGACATGGCCGATTTCGTTGTGGATGTGCTGCCACAGCTGGGTTTCACGCGGGCTGCTCAACGGCAAATCAACATGCCCGCCCTCGCCCGGCAACGCCGCGAAACGTCCCTCACCAAGATCGAGCAAGGTGCCGACGCCAAGGCCAGTGCCCGGGCCGATCACCACCGCCGGGCGCAACGGCTCCGGCGTACCCTCGCAGACCACACGGAATTCGCCGGGCTGCAAACGGGTCATGCCCAGCGCCATCGCCGAGAAGTCGTTGACCAGCAACAACTGCTCGACCTGCAAGGTTTTGCAGAACGCTGTGCGACTCAAGCGCCAGTGATTGTTGGTGAATTTGAATTCATCACCACTGACCGGACCTGCCACGGACAAGCACACCGAACCGATCGAACCCGGCGCCAGACCGAGCCCGCTCAGATAGAGGCTGATTGCCTCCTCCGGGCTGGCATGGTCGGCCGTGGCCAGCACCTGAACCGATTCCAGTTGCTGGTTTTTCCACAACGCAAACCGCGCGTTGGTGCCTCCGATGTCACCGACCAAAGCCAGTTTCAATTAAGCGTCTCCAGGGCAGAAGTGAAGGCGCTGGCGCCCTGCTCCGCCGAGCTGAAGGCCATGCGCATGAAGCCAAACAGTTCGCGCCCGCTGCCGATGTTATTGCCCAACAGGCCTTTGGCGGGTTCGCGCGCTGCAAATTCGGCGGCGTCGACCTTCAGTTCCAAGGTGCCTTTGACGCCATCGACGCGGATGATATCGCCCTCTTGCACGCGCGCCAAAGCGCCACCGACATAAGCTTCCGGGCTGACGTGAATCGCTGCGGGGATTTTCCCCGAGGCGCCGGACATCCGCCCGTCGGTCACCAGGGCGACTTTGAAGCCGCGATCCTGCAGCACGCCGAGGAACGGCGTCATCTTGTGCAGTTCCGGCATGCCATTGGAACGCGGGCCCTGGAAGCGCATCACGGCGACAAAATCCTTCTCCAGCAAACCGGCCTTGAATGCATCGGCCAAGTCCTGCTGATCCTGGAACACCATGGCTGGCGCTTCGACGATCTGGTTTTCCAACGCGACCGCAGAAACCTTCATCACACCGCGACCGAGGTTGCCCTCCATTACGCGCAGACCACCCTCCGCCGAGAACGCACGCGCCACTGGACGCAGAATGTTTTCGTCGAGGCTGTCCGTCGGGCCTTCGCGCCATACCAACTGGCCGTTATCGAGGAACGGCTCTTTGGTGTACTGGCTCAAGCCGTGGCCGAGCACGGTGTTGACGTCTTCGTGCAACAGCCCGGCGCCGAGCAGTTCGCGGATCAGGAACGACATGCCGCCCGCTGCCTGGAAGTGGTTGATGTCGGCTTTGCCGTTCGGGTAAACGTGACTCAGGGTCGGCACGACTTCGGAGAGGTCGGCCATGTCCTGCCAGGTCAGTTGAATACCTGCTGCCATGGCGATGGCCGGCATGTGCAGGGTGTGGTTGGTCGAGCCGCCGGTGGCGTGCAGCGCAACAATCGAGTTGACCAGCGACTTCTCGTCGACGATTTCACCGATCGGCATGAAGTTGCCATTTTGTTTGGTCAGACGCGTGACTTGGTGCGCGGCTTCGCGGGTCAGCGCATCACGCAGCGGCGTGTTCGGGTTGACGAAAGAGGCGCCCGGCAAGTGCAGGCCCATGACTTCCATCAGCAACTGGTTGGTGTTGGCGGTGCCGTAGAAGGTGCAGGTACCCGGGCTGTGGTAGGACTTCATCTCCGATTCCAGCAGCTCTTCGCGGGTGGCTTTGCCTTCGGCGTACTTCTGACGGACGTCGGCTTTTTCCTTGTTGGAAATCCCCGAGACCATCGGCCCGCCCGGGACGAAAATCGTCGGCAGGTGACCGAAACGCAGCGAGCCCATCATCAGGCCCGGGACGATCTTGTCGCAGATGCCGAGCATCAGCGCACCATCGAACATGTTGTGCGAGAGCGCCACGGCAGTCGACATGGCAATGACTTCGCGGCTCGGCAGGCTCAGTTCCATGCCCGGCTCGCCTTGGGTCACGCCGTCGCACATCGCCGGCGTACCGCCCGCGAACTGGCCGACCGAGCCGATTTCGCGCAGGGCGTTCTTGATCTGTTCCGGGAAGACTTCATACGGCTGGTGCGCCGAGAGCATGTCGTTATACGAAGAAACAATGGCGATGTTCGCCGAGTTCATCATCCGCAGGCTGTGCTTGTCTTCGCTGCCGCAACCGGCCACGCCGTGGGCGAAGTTGGCGCATTGCAGCTTGCCGCGCATCGGCCCGTCGGTGGCGGCGCCGCGAATCAGTGCAAGGTAAGCCTGACGCGTGGCGCGGCTGCGGGCGATAAGCCGTTCGGTGACCTCAAGGACGCGGGGATGCATGTGTAGAACTCCAGGCTAACGGATGTGGCGACCTGATTGTCTATGCTGATCAAACGCCGTTGTTGTTGGAATGACAGACGGCTTTTTTGACCATTCGGACCAGTTGATTCAGGTCACTCGTTGTAGATAAAACAAAATATTGCCACTAAAAAGGCTTGTTTTCTATTTTTATGCGAATAATCTTGTAATTCCAACAACAAAACGACGGCGGCGCTGTTCCATGACTCTTCGAATCGCAATCAATGGTTTTGGCCGCATCGGCCGTAATGTCCTGCGCGCACTGTATACCCAAGGCTATCGACAGGATCTGCAGATCGTCGCCATCAATGATCTGGGCGACAGCTCGATCAATGCTCATCTGCTCAAATACGACACCGTTCACGGCACGTTCGACGCTCAGGTCGAGCATGACAACGAAAGTCTGACCGTCAACGGCGACCGCATTGCGGTCAGCGCGATTCGCAACCCGGCCGAATTGCCATGGGCGGCGGAAAAGATTGATGTGGTGTTCGAATGCACCGGTCTCTTTACCGATCGCGCCAAAGCGGCCGCGCATATTACTGCCGGCGCGCGCAAAGTGATCATTTCGGCCCCGGCCAAAGGTGCCGACGCCACTGTGGTTTATGGTGTGAACCACGACATTCTGCGCCAGTCGCACCAGATCATCTCCAACGCTTCGTGCACCACCAACTGCCTGGCGCCAGTGGCGCAAGTGCTGCACCGCGAGCTGGGCATTGAAAGCGGTCTGATGACCACCATTCACGCCTACACCAACGATCAGAACCTCACCGACGTCTATCACACCGACCCGTACCGCGCGCGCTCGGCCACGCAGAACATGATCCCGAGCAAGACCGGCGCTGCTGAAGCAGTGGGCCTGGTGCTGCCGGAACTGGCGGGCAAACTGACCGGCATGGCCGTGCGCGTGCCGGTGATCAATGTGTCGCTGGTGGACCTGACCGTGCAGCTGAAAAAAGAAGCCAGCGCCGAGGAAGTCAACGCGCTGATGAAAGCTGCGAGCCAACATTCGAAGATTCTCGGCTTCAACACCCTGCCGCTGGTGTCCAGCGACTTCAACCACAACCCGCTGTCGTCGATCTTCGACGCCAACCACACCAAAGCCAGCGGCAAATTGCTGAAAGTGCTGGCCTGGTATGACAATGAGTGGGGCTTCTCCAACCGCATGCTGGATAACTGCCTGGCGCTGTGTAACGCCGAATAATCTCAAGTAATCCCCCTATCCCTGTGGGAGCGAGCCTGCTCGCGAAAGCGGTGGGTCAGTCGCTAGTTGAATTGGCTGACACTACGCCTTCGCGAGCAAGCTCGCTCCCACAGGGTTTCGATTTCGATTTGAAATCAACACTTGACCATTCGACTGGATGATAAGCATTATCATTCGCTTGAAATCGATCAGGTCCTCCCGTGAGTCAATCGCGCTTCAACCACGTCTTCCTCACCCAGCGCACTTCACTGCTGCGAACGCTGGAACGGATGGTCAACAATCACAGCACCGCTGAAGACCTGTTGCAGGAGACCTACCTGCGCGTGACGCGGGCGTTGAGCGAGCGGGCCATTGATCACCTCGAACCTTTTGTCTTCCAGACCGCACGCAATCTGGCGCTGGATCACTTGCGTGCGCGCAAGATCCATTCGCGAACCATGGTCGATGATGTGCCGCAGGATGTCGTGCACAGCGTCGCCGCCCCTGCCAGCAGCGCCGAAGACGCCGCCCACGCCGAACAGATGCTGGAGCGCCTGAACGTGAGCCTCAGTCAACTCAGCCCCCGCCAGCAACAGATTTTCATCCTCAGCCGTTTGCACGGAAACAGTTATCAGGAAATCGCCGATGAGCTGAATGTTTCCCTCAGCACCGTGCAGAAAGAACTGAAGCTGATCATGAGCATTTGTATCGGCGTCGCCGAGCGTCTGAATGGCGACTGAGGTCGTAGGCCTTTTCTGTAAGTGCCAGGATCGACTGCACGGATCATCGGGCTTTGTTACCCTTGCCCGACTTTTACGCTTCACTTAAAAAAACAGCCGTGCGCAGACACTGCCGAGGAAACACCGTGACTGACACCCACCGCTCGCCTTCGCCGGATTCGGTGCAGGACGCTGCCAACGCAATGGACCAGGCACTCGACTGGCTCATCGTGCTCGGCAGCCCGGAAGAGGAGCAGACCCGGCAGTTTCATGCCTGGCTGGCGGCCGATCCGTTGAATGCCGAAGCGTTCGCCAAGGCCCAGACGATCTGGGACGGCCCGCAAGTCGCCCAGTGCGCGCAAAGCCTGGCGGCCAAACCTGCGAAGGTCACTTTTCTCAAGCGTCTGCGTCCGCACTGGAAACCACTGGCCACTGCCGCCGTGCTGATCCTCGGTTTGTTCAGTTTCAGCAATTTACCGATGCGCCTTCAGGCCGATCATCTGACCGTGGTCGGCGAGCGCCAGCGTCTGCAACTGGAGGACGGCTCGAAAGTCCTGCTCAATACCAATTCAGCGTTTTCCAGCACCATCAACGATCAAAAACGTGTCGCGCGGCTATACCAGGGCGAAGCGTTTTTCGAGATTGCCAGTGGCCGCAGCCAACCCTTGGAAATCGACGCCGGTCCGGTTCGCGCCAGCGTGCGCGATACCGCATTTGCCGTGCGTTATCTCGATGGCGTGGCGCAGGTTAACGTGCAGCGCGGCGATGTCGATCTGCAGGCAACGCATAACGACGCTCGCGTACGTCTTAAGGCGGGTGAGAGTATTCGTATCGGCCCCAACGGTTTCGACCGCCCGGCCAAACTCGATGCCAACACTGACCTGGCCTGGGTCCAGGGCCGACTGGTGTTCGAGAACTGCCCGCTGAATCAGGTGCTGGCCGAATTGCGCCGCTACTATCCAGGCTGGATCATCAACACCAACGAGCAGTTGGCCGACGTCGCCGTAACCGGCAATTACCGACTCGACCAGCCGCTCGACGTGGTCCGTTCCCTCGCTCACATCACCTCGGCGCAACTGAAAGAATTCCCCGCCTTGGTCATCCTGAACTAAATGAGAATTATTTTTACTCGATAGCCAACGTCAGTACGTCTCGTTATAGCCAATGCAATTGATTCGCAACACGCGAAGCCAATCAGCCCCTATAAAGATTCGTGCGACACGGAGCGCTATCGATGTCCTCACGCCTTACCCGCCAGACCTCCTCCCCTTCCCGCGTGCTGTCGCTGCTGACCGCTGCCATCCTGATGGCCGGTGCTGCGCCGCTGATGGCTGCGACCGAACAACCGTCGCGCAACATGGGCGATTACTCGTTCGCCATCGGCCAGCAGCCGCTGGTGTCGGCGCTCAATGCCTTCACCGCCGTGACCGGTTGGCAAGTCGGCTTGCCGGCAGAACTGGGTCAGGGCGTGTCGTCGCCGGGCGTGCGTGGCTCGCTGCCCCCGGAAAAAGCCCTGGAGCGCCTGTTGGTGGGGACCAACCTGAGCTTCCGCAAAATCAGCAGCAACAACGTCGTGCTGGAAAAGCGCAACGCCAGCGGCACGCTCAATCTCGATCAGGTGACCATCAGCGCCACCCGTCAGGAGCAGTCGGTCAACAGCGTGCCGGCCACCGTCACCGTGCAGACCCGCCAGGATCTGGACCGCAACAATGTCAACACCATCAAGGATCTGGTCCGCTACGAGCCGGGTGTGTCCGTCGGCGGCGCCGGTCAGCGTGGCGGCATCAGCGGCTATAACATTCGCGGCATCGACGGCGACCGCATCCTGACTCAGGTGGATGGCGTCGAAGTCCCGGACGGTTTTTTCAACGGCCCGTACGCCAAGACCCAGCGCAATTACGTTGACCCGGAAATCGTCAAACGCGTGGAAATCCTCCGTGGCCCGGCCTCGGTGCTGTACGGCAGCAACGCCATCGGCGGCGCCGTCAGCTATTACACCCTCGATGCCGACGACATCATCAAGCCGGGCAAAGACGTCGGTGCGCGCCTGAAAAGCGGTTACAGCTCCGCCGATGACAGCTGGTTGAAGTCCGCCACCGTCGCCGGCCGTGCCGACCAGTTCGACGGCTTGCTGCACTACAGCCAGCGTGACGGCCACGAGACCGACTCCTACGGCAGCAACAATGGCACTGGCCTTGAGCGCACCGCCGCCAACCCGGAAGACGTCAACGCCTACAACGTGCTGGCCAAGATCGGCTGGAACTACAACGAAGATTCGCGTCTGGGCCTGACCTACGAAAAGTACAAGGATGACCGCGACACCGATCAGAAAAGTGCCTACGGCGGCCCGTACTTCAACGGCGCCCCGACCATTCCGAACAGCGTGCTGCCCGGCGGCATGTACCAGTGGCGCACCGGCAACGACACCATCACCCGTGAGCGTTTCGGCATCGAGCACTCGTTCGCCCTCGACAGCCTGCTGGTCGACAACGTGAAGTGGAGCCTCAACCACCAGATCGCCAAGACCGACCAGAGCACCACCGAGTTCTACTACCCGATCACCCGTAAGGTGCTGCGTACTCGCGACACCATTTACGAAGAGAAACAATGGGTCTTCGATGCACAACTGGACAAGGCGTTCGCCATTGGAAGCACCGATCACGTACTGACTTACGGCACCACCCTCAAGCAACAGAAAGTCACCGGTTCGCGCAGCGGCGACGGCACTTGCTTGGCCGTCGGTCGTGGCTGCACCGCCATCGGTGCGACCAGCACCGCTGACGTGTTGGCCAAGGCCACCGACTTCCCGGACCCGACCATCAACACCTACAGCGTGTTCGCTCAGGATCAGATCAGCTGGAACAACTGGACCTTCCTGCCGGGCCTGCGCTACGACTACACGCAGCTCAAGCCGCACATCACTCAGGAATTCCTCAACACCGTGGCGGCGGACGGCCAAGGCACGGTCAGCGACGAGAACAAGACCTGGCACAAAGTCTCGCCGAAATTCGGCCTGACCTACGCCCTGACCGAGAATTACACTTGGTACGGTCAGTACGCCGAAGGCTTCCGCACCCCAACCGCGAAAGCCCTGTACGGCCGCTTCGAAAACACTACCACCGGCTACAGCGTGGCGCCGAACCCGGACCTCGAACCGGAAAAAAGCAAAAGCTACGAAACCGGTCTGCGCGGCAACTTCGAACACGGCTCGTTCGACGTGGCGGTGTTCTATAACAAGTACCGCGACTTCATCAACGAAGACGCCGTGACCCCGGGCCGCAACGAGCTGACCTTCCAGTCGGCCAACATCAAACACGCCACCATCAAAGGTGCGGAAGTCAAAGGTCGTCTGAATCTGGATGCGTTCGGCGCACCGCAAGGCCTGTATACCCAAGGCTCGATTGCCTACGCCTACGGTCGCAACAACGACAACGGCGAGCCGATCAACAGCGTCAACCCGCTGACCGGCGTGTTCGGTCTGGGTTACGACCAGGACAACTACGGCGGCCTGCTGAGCTGGACCGTGGTGAAGAAAAAGGATCGCGTCGACGACAGCAACTTCAAGTCGCCGGATGGCGTCAGCAGCCAGTTCAAAACCCCGGGCTTCGGCATTCTTGATCTGGCCGGTTATTACAAAGTCACCGACGACGTCACCGTCAGCGGCGGCATCTACAACCTGACCGACAAGAAATACTGGCTGTGGGATGACGTGCGCGGTTACGACAGCGTCGGCGAAGCTTCGGTGACACAGCCGGCCAACCTCGATCGTCTGACCCAACCGGGCCGCAACTTCGCGATCAATCTGATCTGGGACATCTGATCCGGTCAACCTCACTGCGCGTGTTCAGGCACCGCGCCGTGAGGTTTTTTTACGCTTGCACAGCGTCTTGTTCGTCTCGTTATCAAGCGCCTCTTTTATCAAGGACATGTCATGACCACTTCGGAAAAAGCCCTGCGTTCGCAACGCTTGAACCAGATCACCAATGAACCGCACAGCAAACTCGATGCATTGGTGAAGGCACACGCGCCGTTCGAGACCCGCGCCAACTTCGCCCGTTTCGTCGTTGCGCAGTACCTGTTCCAGTCAGAGCTGGTCGACCTCTACAACGACGCCGAACTGACCGCCATCGTCCCGGATCTGCCGGCCCGTTGCCGCGCCGAAGCGGCCAAGGCTGACCTCGCCGACCTCGACACCGAAGTGCCGGCGCCGGTCGCGGGCGCCGTAAAAAACCCAAGCAAGGCTCGTGCACTGGGCTGGCTCTTTGTCTCCGAAGGCTCGAAGCTCGGCGCTGCATTCCTGATCAAACGCGCCGTGGCGCTGGAGCTGAGCGAAACCTTTGGCGCCCGCCACCTCGGCGAGCCTGAAGGTGGCCGTGCCGAGGGCTGGAAGAGCTTCGTGCGCACCCTCGATTCGCTGCAGTTCACTGCCGAAGAAGAAGCCGAAGTCGAGCAAGGCGCGATCGACGCGTTCAACCGCTTCACCGTGCTGCTGGAACAGGCTTACGCCACCGAAGCCGAAATGGCCTGAAGCAACACACATCCCCCTGTAGGAGTGAGCCTGCTCGCGATGGCGTCATGTCATTCAATATGAATGTCGACTGATACACCGCTATCGCGAGCAGGCTCACTCCTACAGGGGAACTGCGACAACCTGTAAGATCTCCCTTCCGCTTCAGAAGCCACCGCGTAGCCCATGCCGCAACCCGCCTCCTCGAAACTCGCCCGTGTGCTGTTCGGCCTGCTGGCCTACGTCAGCCTCGGCATCGGCCTGATCGCCATCGTCGTGCCGGGCCTGCCGACCACCGAGTTCATCCTTCTCGCCGCCTGGGCCGCGACTCGCAGCTCGCCGCGCCTGAGTGCCTGGCTGGAAAACCATCGCTTGTTCGGGCCGATCCTCAGCAACTGGCGCAACGGCAAGATCATCGCGCGCAAGGCCAAGGTCAGCGCGACAGTGAGCATGCTACTTTGCGCAACCTTGATGCTGGTGATGCTCGATCACGGCTGGCCAATCTATCTGGCGATTGCCGGGATGAGCCTGGGCAATCTATGGATCTGGTCGCGCCCGGAATCCATTCGGGTCTGCACTGACCCGTCTTCACCCTGAAACATCCCTGTAATTAATCCCCTTTTCAGCACTTTCCCCTGCGCAAACGTTTAGCGCTGACCGTTCGTCGGCACGCGACTCATGCCCTCTGCTCACGCGCCGATGAGCATTGAATGGCGCTGAATGGATTTGGCGAACCGGATAGTTCATATCCACCTGCCACCCGTTTATTCATTCGCGAGATCGCCCCATGTTCGACTCTCTGTCCATTCGCCTGAAAATCGTCCTGCTCTCCGGTCTGTGCCTGCTCGGTGTGGTCGCGCTGATCGTCGGTATGAACATCTACCAGACCAACCAGAACGACGAACTGGTCAGCAACTCCAGCAACAAATTGCTCACCGCCAGTGTGCAAAATCTGTTGCAAGCCAAAGCCGCCGAACAAGCCGTGCGGGTGCAGAAAACCTTCGGCGAAAGCCTGACGGTGATCACGGCCGTGGCTGACCAGATCAAGGACATGCGCGTCATGGCCGCCAAGCGTTCGCTGGACGCCGGCGCCTTGCGTGAAGAGTTGAACCTGAGCCTGAAAACCGCCTTCGAGCGCAACGACAAAGTGCTCGGTATCTGGCTCGCCTTCGAACCCAACGGCCTCGACGGCAAGGACAGCGAATTCGCCAACGACGCCGCTCGCCAGTCCAACGAAGCCGGACGTTTCGCCACCTACTGGAGCCGCGCTGGCGGCGCCTCGCTGAACACCATCATGGTCGAAGAAGACCTGACCAAAACCACCCTCAGCGTCAGCGGCACGCCCTATAACAGCTGGTACACCTGCCCTCGCGACAACAAACGCACCTGCCTGCTCGACCCGTATGCCGACACTGTCGGGGGCAAGGAAATGCTCATGACGACCATTTCCGTGCCGTTGATCGTCGACGGCAAAGCCATCGGTGTGGTCGGTGTCGACATCGCCCTCGATGCCCTGCAAGCAGCGGCCGTGGATTCCCAGCGCAACCTGTTCAACAACGCCGGGCACATGCTGATTGTCTCTGGCAGCGGCGTGCTCGGTGCCGACAGTTCCGACGCGAGCAAGGTCGGCAAGAAAATCAGCGACACCCTCGGCGCCGATGGCAAGGATGTGCTGCAACTGCTGACCTCCGGCACACCGAAGATTCTTGAACAAGGTGATTTGATTCGCGCCGTTTACCCAGTCGATCCGATTGGTAACTCGCGCGCCTGGGGCGTGGTCATCGACCTGCCGAAACAAGTACTGCTGGCTGACTCGGTCAAGCTGCAAGCAGTGCTCGATGATGCTCAGGAAACCGGTGTGATCACGGCGCTGCTGGTCGCTGTAGTCGCCGGTCTGGTTGGCTTGCTGTTGATCTGGCTGACCGCATCCGGCGTCACCCGGCCGATCAATAGCGTTGCCGAGATGCTGAAGAACATCGCCAGCGGCGAGGGCGATCTGACCCAACGCCTGAACTACAGCAAGCAGGATGAGCTGGGCGAACTGGTGAACTGGTTCAACCGCTTCCTCGACAAGCTGCAACCGACCATCGCACAGATCAAACAGAGCATCACCGAAGCACGCGGCACCGCCGACCAGTCTTCAGAAATCGCCCGCCAGACCAGCGAAGGCATGCAGGTGCAGTTCCGCGAGATCGACCAGGTCGCCACCGCCTCCAACGAAATGAGCGCCACCGCCCACGACGTCGCCAACAGCGCCTCCAACGCGGCCAATGCCGCGAAAGGTGCCGATCAGTCGGCCAAGGACGGCATGTCGATCATCGAGCGCAGCACCCGCGACATCAATCAACTGGCCGACGAAGTCAGCAAAGCTGTGACCGAAGTTGAAGCGTTGGCAGTCAACAGCGAGCAGATCGGCTCGGTGCTGGAGGTGATACGCAGCATCGCCGAACAGACCAACCTGCTCGCCCTCAACGCAGCGATCGAAGCGGCTCGCGCCGGTGAGAGCGGCCGTGGTTTCGCCGTGGTTGCCGACGAGGTGCGTAACCTGGCCAAACGTACGCAGGATTCGGTGGAAGAAATTCGCATCGTGATCGAGCGCATTCAGACGGGAACGCGTGGCGTGGTCGCGACCATGCATTCGAGCCAGACCCAGGCGCACAACAACGCCGGGCAGATTCGTCAGGCGGTCGATGCACTGGGCAAGATCAGCGACGCGGTGACGGTGATCAGTGACATGAACCTGCAGATTGCCAGTGCGGCCGAGCAGCAAAGTGCGGTGGCCGAAGAGGTCAATCGCAATGTCTCGGCGATTCGCACCGTTACCGAAACATTGACTGAACAAGCCACTGAGTCGGCGGCGATCAGCAGCCAGCTCAATGCCCTGGCCAGTCAGCAGATGAAGTTGATGGATCAGTTCCGCGTATAAGCCACACCGTTGAACCCTGTGGGAGCGAGCTTGCTCGCGAATGCGGTCTGCCATTCAATGATGATGTTGAATGTGATGACCTCTTCGCGAGCAAGCTCGCTCCCACAGTGGTGAGTGTTCACCCGCTGGCGTTTTCATCTGACTCGAGATTGTTTTGCACTATCATCGCCCTCTCTTCCGGAGGGCCTTCGATGACTGATCTGCTCACGTCCATTCAAGCCGCACTCGGCTTGCCACACACGCCGATTCCGTTCACCAACAGTGGCGCCCTGCCCTCGGCGTTCGCCGTCACCGACCTGGCCTGCGCGAGCATCGCCGCGGCCGGTCAGGCCGTCAGCGAACTGCTCCTGCAACAAACCGGACACTTGCCCGCCGTCGAAGTCGACCGAAGACTGGCCTCGTTCTGGTTCGCCACATCAATCCGTCCCATCGGCTGGCAAGTCCCGCCACTGTGGGATCCCGTCGCTGGCGATTATCAGACCCGCGATGGCTGGATCCGCCTGCACACCAATGCCCCGCATCACCGCGCCGCCGCTGAACGTGTGCTCGGTGCCTGCGCCGACCGTGGAGCGATGGCTGCCAAAGTCGCGCAATGGGCGAGTACGGATCTGGAGCAAGCGGTGGTCGAGGCCCAGGGTTGTGCCGCGCAAATGCGCAGTTGGGTGCAGTGGCAGACGCATCCGCAGGGGCTGGCGGTGAATGCCGAGCCGCTGGTGCATTTCTTCGATTCGCCGGATGAACACAGTCAACCGTGGCAAGGCTCGGTGGCGCAACCGTTGGCCGGGATCAAGGTACTTGATTTGACGCGTGTCCTCGCTGGCCCCACCGCCAGCCGTTTCCTCGCAGGCCTTGGCGCCAACGTGTTGCGCATCGATTCCCCGACCTGGAATGAGCCTGGTGTCATTCCGGAAATGACCCTCGGCAAACGTTGCGCACGGTTGAACCTGCATGATCCGGTTGATCGTGCGGTGTTCGAAGGATTGTTGAAAGACGCTGACATTCTGCTGCACGGTTACCGCGCCGATGCGCTGGAGAATCTTGGTTTCGGCGTTGAGCGCCGTCGCCAGCTCGCGCCGGGCCTGATCGACGCCGGCCTCAACGCCTACGGCTGGAGCGGCCCGTGGCAGAACCGTCGAGGTTTCGACAGTCTGGTGCAGATGAGCAGCGGCATCGCCGAGGCCGGGCAGCGCTGGAAGCAAGCTGACAAACCGACGCCGTTGCCGGTGCAGGCGCTGGATCATGCGACCGGGTATTTGCTGGCGGCGAGTGCGCTCCGCCTGTTGACCGAGCGTTTGAACACGGGTCGTGGTGGCTCGGCGCGGTTGTCGCTGGCGCGGACGGCGAAGTTGTTGATTGAATCTGGGCCGGGTACGAGTGAGGTATTGCGGGCGGAAGATGAGCGGGATCAGGGCTCATTTCTGGAACAGACCCCTTGGGGCCCGGCGCATCGCTTGCAGGTGCCGGTGAAGATCAGCGGCATATCTATTCAATGGGCTTTGCCGGCTACGGAATTGGGTTCTCACCAACCACGGTGGGCTTAAAAAGCCCCTCACCCTAACCCTCTCCCAGAGGGAGAGGGGACCGATTGGGGGATGCTTCGGAGTTACGCCGACCTGACCCTGCATCACTGAATCCATAATCGACTCGATTTAACAGGTCGACGTATAGCGCCAGACACCTCGGTCGGCACCCTCTCCCTCAGGCAAAGGGGACTGATTGGGGGATATTCGAGAGATTCACCGACTTGAACGATCGGCTGTGAATCCATAATCGACTCGGTCTTGCAGGTCGATGTACAACGCAAGACACCTCGGTCGGCCCCCTCTCCCTCCGGGAGAGGGCTGGGGTGAGGGCTGCAATTTCAAGTTGAGCGATGATGTATCAATCTGCCCGGCTCAAAGATGTCCACAACAGTTGCGCCGCATACCCCCGATACGGCCGCCACGCCTCAGCGCGCAACGACAAATCCCGCGCTGGCGGCCGCTCTCCTTCCAGCACTTCCAGTGCCCGCAACAACCCGACATCGCCGGTCGGAAACCCATCCATATCCCGCAACTGCCGCAACGCAATGTACTGCGCCGTCCACTCGCCAATCCCGTGCAACGCCAACAACCGCGCCACGCCACCCTCGCGATTCGGTTCAAACAATGAAGGCTCATCGAGCAACGCCTGCGCCACACCCGACAGCGTCCGCCCGCGACTTTTCGGCATGCCCAGCGTTGCCAGATCTGCCGCCGCCAACACGCTCGCCTCGGGAAACACGTGAGTCAGCCCCGGCACGCCCGAATCCAGCGGCGCGCCATATTGCGCCACCAGTTTCCCCGCCAGGCGAATCGCCGCAACCACGGTAATCTGCTGCCCGAGCACCGCGCGAAAGGCCAGTTCCAAGCCATCCCACGCCCCGGGAATCCGTAATCCCGGCCGCTCGGCAATCAACCGCGCCAGCAACGGATCATTCGCCAGATGCGCATGCATCACCGCCAGATCCGCATCCAGATCAAACATCCGCCGCAACCTGACAACGATCTCTGGCACCACCAACGGATCAGGAAAATCCAGCTCAACGGCCAAGGCATTCCCTGCCTCAGGCCAAATTGAAACCGTGCCATGAAGCCCGTTCAAGCCAATGCTGCGTGAATACACACCATCGGCCACGGTCTCCATCCCGACCACCGCCCGTGCCGCGAGAAACCCCAACATCGCCTCCCAGTCATACGGCGGTGCATACGCAAGCGACAACCTCACAACGACAACACACCGCTGTACAACCCATACGCCGCCAGCCCCGCGCCGGTGATCACGCAGGTGAAAATGCCTTTCTCGACATGAGTGAACAACGGCTCGCCCGCCTCACGCTTGGCCTTGGCAAACAAAATCACCCCTGGCGCATACAACAGCGCCGACAGCAGCAAATACTTCACCCCACCGGCATACAACAACCACACCGCGTAACCGAGGGCGATGCCGCCAATCAGCAAATCCTTGGTGCGCTCTGCCGAGGCATGCTCATAGGTTTCGCCACGTCCGCTGAGCAACACCGCGTACGCCGCCGACCACAGGTACGGCACCAGAATCATCGATGAGGCCAGATAAATCAGACTGGTGTAAGTACCCGCCGAAAACAGCGTGATCAACAGGAAGATCTGGATCATCACGTTGGTCAGCCACAACGCATTGACCGGGACGTGATTCTTGTTTTCCTTTTTCAGAAACGCCGGCATGGTCTTGTCCTTCGCCGTGGCGAAAAGAATCTCCGCACACAGCAGCGCCCACGACAACAACGCACCGAGCAGGGAAATCGCCAGGCCAATGCTGATCAGCAACGCACCCCACGGCCCGACGATGTGCTCGAGCACCGCCGCCAGCGACGGGTTCTGCAGATTGGCCAATTCCGGCTGGCTCATGATCCCCAGCGACAGCACGTTGACCAGCACCAGCAGCGCCAGCACGCCGATAAAACCGATCACCGTGGCGCGGCCGACGTCGCTGCGTTTCTCCGCCCGCGCCGAGTACACACTGGCACCTTCGATGCCGATGAACACGAACACCGTGACCAGCATCATGTTGCGCACCTGATCCATTACCCCGCCGAAATTCGGGTTGCTGGTGCCCCAGATGTCGCGGGTAAAAATGTCAGCCTTGAACGCCACCGCCGCGATAACGATGAACATGATTAGCGGTACGACTTTGGCCACCGTGGTCAGTTGATTGATCAGCGCCGCCTCCTTGATCCCGCGCATCACCAAAAAATGCACGGCCCACAGCAGCACCGACGCGCAGCCAATAGCGATCGGCGTATTGCCTTGGCCAAACACCGGAAAGAAATAGCCGAGGGTGCTGAACAGCAGCACGAAATAGCCGACGTTGCCCAGCCACGCACTGATCCAGTAACCCCAGGCGGACGAGAAACCCATGTAGTCGCCAAACCCGGCCTTGGCGTAGGCGTATACGCCGGAATCCAGTTCCGGCTTGCGATTGGCCAGGGTCTGAAAGACGAACGCCAGAGTCAGCATGCCGATCGCGGTAATCCCCCAACCGATCAGAATCGCCCCGGCATCGGCGCGCGCCGCCATGTTCTGCGGCAGGGAGAAAATTCCCCCGCCAATCATCGAACCCACCACCAGAGCGATCAACGCGCCTAATCGCAGCTTTTGCGTCGGTTGCGACATTTCAGTTTCCCTTTGAATGTGTGGTGAGAATTGGGTTTTAAAGACGATTAACTAAACGGATAAAGGTAGATGACGTTTATCAAGTAACGCCAATTAACGCCCATTTATATATAGCCGATGACGCTAACGCCCTAGCACGCTAAGTCGGTTTTGTGCGCTGATCCCGATAATTCAATTCTGTACTGAAAACAGAGACAGAAAATTTGCCAAAAGCTGAAAAAGAACTAGCGTGATAATTCGAAAGTAATAATAGCCATTCCCAAAGATGTAGCCACAACGCCTCTAGGACGGGCCTTGCGGGCAGGAGCTTTATGCCTTCAGCCGAAGCCTAAGTCATTCATTAACAATGGAATGTGACCATGCACTGATCTACGTCAGCTGTTTGAACAGACAACAGAACTACGCTGTGATCTCTTCTCTCCTGCAATGGAGTCATGCAAATGTCTGAAGCTCCCGGAAAACTACGACTAGGTGCACTGGTTGCATTGGTAGTCGGTTCAATGATCGGTGGCGGGATATTCTCCTTGCCTCAAAACATGGCCGCCAGCGCCGACGTCGGTGCGGTACTTATCGGTTGGGCCATCACCGCTGTCGGCATGCTCACCCTCGCTTTTGTCTTTCAAACCCTCGCCAATCGCAAGCCTGACCTGGACGGCGGCGTCTACGCCTACGCCAAGGCCGGATTTGGCGATTACATGGGTTTCTCGTCCGCTTGGGGTTACTGGATCAGCGCATGGCTGGGTAACGTCGGTTACTTCGTTCTGCTGTTCAGCACTCTCGGCTATTTCTTTCCGGTTTTCGGTGAGGGCAACACCGTTGCTGCGGTGATTGGCGCCTCGGTGCTGCTGTGGGCCGTGCACTTTCTGGTGCTGCGCGGGATCAAGGAAGCGGCGTTCATCAACCTCGTGACCACGGTCGCCAAGGTCGTACCGCTGCTGCTGTTCGTGTTGATCGCGGTGTTCGCCTTCAAACTGGACATCTTCACCGCCGACATCTGGGGCATCAAAAATCCGGATCTGGGCAGTGTGATGAACCAGGTGCGCAACATGATGCTGGTCACCGTGTGGGTGTTCATCGGCATCGAGGGCGCGAGCATCTTCTCCGCCCGCGCGGAAAAACGCTCGGACGTGGGTAAGGCCACCGTGATCGGCTTCATTACCGTGCTGCTGTTTCTGGTGCTGGTGAACGTGCTGTCGCTGGGCATCATGACCCAACCGGAACTGGCGAAACTGCAGAACCCGTCGATGGCCGCCGTGCTCGAGCATGTGGTCGGTCACTGGGGCGCGGTGCTGATCAGCGTCGGTCTGATCATCTCGCTGCTGGGGGCGCTGCTGTCGTGGGTGCTGCTGTGTGCGGAGATCATGTTCGCCGCCGCCAAAGACCACACCATGCCGGAGTTCCTGCGCAAGGAAAACGCCAACCACGTACCGGTCAACGCGCTGTGGCTGACCAACGCGATGGTGCAGATTTTCCTGATCATCACGCTGTTCTCGGCCAGTACTTACCTGTCGCTGATCTACCTCGCCACTTCGATGATTCTGGTGCCGTACCTGTGGTCGGCGGCCTATGCCCTGCTGCTGGCGGTGCGCGGCGAAAGCTACGAAGGCTTCGCGGCCGAGCGGCGCAAGGATCTGATTATCGGCGGCATCGCGTTGATCTACGCGGTGTGGCTGCTGTATGCCGGCGGGGTCAAGTATCTGCTGCTCTCGGCCCTGCTCTACGCACCCGGCGCGATCCTGTTCGCCAAGGCCAAGCTGGAACTCAAACAACCGGTTTTCACTAACGTCGAGAAGCTGATTTTCGCCGCAGTGGTCGCGGGCGCCCTGGTGGCGGCCTACGGTCTCTACGACGGCTTCCTGACTCTGTAACCCCTGATTATTTTGTCATCTGGAGGATCTGAAATGACCACGGAAAAAGTTAAGTACGGCGTCCATTCCGAAGCCGGCAAACTGCGCAAAGTCATGGTGTGCTCCCCAGGTCTGGCCCATCAGCGGCTGACCCCGAACAACTGCGATGAACTGCTGTTCGACGACGTGCTCTGGGTGGCCCAGGCCAAGCGCGACCACTTCGACTTCGTCACCAAGATGCGCGAGCGCGGTATCGACGTGCTGGAAATGCACAACCTGCTGACCGACATCGTTGCCATCCCGGAGGCGCTGGACTGGATTCTCGAGCGCAAGGTCACTGCCGATTCGGTGGGCCTGGGCCTGATCAACGAAGTCAAATCCTGGCTGAAAAGCCTGGAGCCACGGCACATCGCCGAATTCCTCATCGGTGGCGTGTCGGCCGATGATCTGCCGGACAGCTTCGGCGGCAAGATCATCGAAATGTACCGCGACTTCCTCGGCCATTCGAGCTTCATTCTGCCGCCGCTGCCGAACACCCAGTTCACCCGCGACACCACCTGCTGGATCTACGGTGGCGTGACGCTGAACCCGATGTACTGGCCGGCGCGCCGTCAGGAAACCCTGTTGACCACCGCCATCTACAAATTCCACCCGCAGTTCACCAATGCCGATTTCGAGATCTGGTACGGCGACCCGGACAAGGATCACGGCAGCTCTACCCTTGAGGGCGGCGACGTGATGCCAATCGGCAACGGCGTGGTGCTGATCGGTATGGGCGAACGCTCATCCCGCCAGGCCATCGGCCAACTGGCGCTGAACCTGTTCAAGAACAAAGCCGTGGAAAAAGTCATCGTCGCCGGCCTGCCGAAGTCCCGCGCGGCGATGCACCTCGACACCGTGTTCAGCTTCTGCGACCGCGACCTGGTGACAATTTTCCCGGAAGTGGTGAACCAGATCGTCGCCTTCACCCTGCGCCCTGACGAAAGCAAACAGGGCGGCATCGACATCCGCCGCGAAGAAGGCACCTTCCTCGACACCGTGGCCAAAGCCCTCAACCTGCCGAAGCTGCGCGTGGTGGAAACCGGCGGCAACAGCTTCGCCGCCGAACGCGAGCAATGGGACGACGGCAACAACGTGGTGGCCGTGGAACCGGGCGTGGTCATCGGCTACGACCGCAACACCTACACCAACACCCTGCTGCGCAAGGCAGGTGTGGAGGTCATCACCATCAGCGCCGGTGAACTGGGCCGTGGCCGTGGCGGTGGCCACTGCATGACCTGCCCGATCATCCGCGACCCGATCGATTACTAAACGACCATCTCCCCGGCCGCACCCATCCCGTAGCGGCCGGGCCGATTACCGAATCCAAGGAGAATCATCATGGCGTTCAACATTCACAACCGTAACCTGCTCAGCCTGGAACACCACACTCCACGTGAGCTGCGTTACCTGCTCGACCTGTCCCGCGATCTGAAGCGCGCCAAGTACACCGGCACCGAGCAACAACACCTGAAGGGCAACAACATCGCCCTGATCTTCGAAAAAACCTCGACCCGTACCCGTTGCGCGTTCGAAGTGGCGGCCTATGACCAAGGCGCCAACGTCACCTACATCGACCCGAACTCGTCGCAGATCGGCCACAAAGAAAGCATGAAAGACACCGCCCGCGTGCTGGGGCGCATGTACG
Organism: Pseudomonas sp. 3B-A001-10F; assembly: GCF_056313565.1. Lineage (NCBI taxonomy): Bacteria > Pseudomonadati > Pseudomonadota > Gammaproteobacteria > Pseudomonadales > Pseudomonadaceae > Pseudomonas > Pseudomonas sp. 3B-A001-10F. Next base: position 78,461 of record NZ_JBQYFW010000008.1, on the reverse strand, counting down.
ACGCCATCGAATACCGTGGCTTCAAACAGGAAATCGTCGAAGAGCTGGCCAAGTTCGCCGGTGTGCCGGTGTTCAACGGCCTGACCGACGAATATCACCCGACGCAAATGATCGCCGACGTGCTGACCATGCGTGAACACGCCGACAAGCCGATCCACGAAATCAGCTACGCCTACCTCGGCGATGCGCGCAACAACATGGGCAACTCACTGCTGCTGGTCGGCGCCAAACTCGGCATGGACGTGCGCATCTGTGCGCCGAAAGCGCTGTGGCCACTGGATGATCTGGTTGAGCGTTGCCACAAATATGCCGAAGAAAGTGGCGCACGTATCACCCTGACTGAAGACCCGAAAGCGGCGGTCAAAGGCGTCGACTTCATCCACACCGACGTTTGGGTGTCGATGGGCGAGCCGGTGGAAGCCTGGGCCGAGCGTATCCAGCAACTGCTGCCGTATCAGGTCAACGCTGAACTGATGAAAGCCAGCGGCAATCCGCGCACCAAGTTCATGCACTGCCTGCCGGCGTTCCACAACAGTGATACCAAGGTCGGCAAACAGATCGCCGAGCAGTATCCGCACCTGAAAAACGGCATCGAAGTGACCGACGACGTGTTCGAGTCGCCAGCCTGCATCGCCTTCGAGCAAGCGGAAAACCGCATGCACACGATCAAGGCGATTCTGGTCTCGACCCTGGCTGATCTGTAACCACTGCTGATCCATGATCGTTCCCACGATCCTGCGTGGGAACGATCAACACGAAAAGGACATGCATTATGCGTATCGTCGTAGCGCTGGGCGGTAACGCCCTGCTCCGCCGTGGTGAACCGATGACCGCTGACAATCAGCGCGCCAACATCCGCATCGCCACCGAGCAAATCGCCAAGATCCATCCCGGCAATCAACTGGTCATCGCCCACGGCAATGGCCCGCAAGTCGGCCTGCTGTCGTTGCAAGCGGCGGCCTACACCTCCGTCAGCCCTTACCCGCTGGACGTGCTCGGTGCCGAAACCGAAGGCATGATCGGCTACATCATCGAACAGGAACTGGGCAACCTGCTCGATTTCGAAGTGCCGTTCGCCACCCTGCTCACTCAGGTTGAAGTCGACGCCAAAGACCCGGCCTTCCAGAACCCGACCAAACCGATCGGCCCGGTTTACGACAAGGCCGAAGCAGAAAAACTCGCCGCCGACAAAGGCTGGGCGATTGCTCCGGATGGCGATAAATTCCGCCGCGTGGTCGCCAGTCCACGGCCAAAACGCATCTTCGAAATCCGCCCGATCAAGTGGTTGCTGGACAAGGGCAGCATCGTGATTTGCGCCGGTGGCGGCGGGATTCCGACCATGTACGACGAGAACCGTAATCTCAAGGGCATCGAGGCGGTGATCGACAAGGACCTGTGCTCGTCGCTGCTCGCCGAGCAACTGGAAGCCGACTTGCTGGTAATCGCCACGGACGTCAACGCGGCGTTCATCGATTACGGCAAGCCGACGCAAAAAGCCATCGCCGAAGCGCACCCGGATGAGCTGGAACGCCTCGGCTTCGCCGCCGGCTCGATGGGGCCGAAGGTGCAGGCAGCCTGCGAATTTGCGCGCCATACTGGCAAGGTTGCGGTGATCGGTTCGCTGGCGGACATCGAAGCGATTGTCCAGGGCACTGCCGGTACTCGCGTGACCACTGCGAAGCCCGGCATCACTTACCGATAATTAGAAACTCCGGGGGCAGACCGAGGGTCTGCCCTTCTCCCATGCCTTGAAAGGAGAAAACCATGGCCCAATTCGAACCCGGTCGCCTGCACATCGAGCGGCATGCGTTGACGCCGGATGACGTCAGTTACAACGTGCACCTCGACTATGAAGTGTTCACCGACCCGCAGAAAGGCAAAGGCATCCAGTTCACGATGCATGGCAACCTTCAGGGCAAGGACATGAAAGAGACCTTCTTCCTGCCCAAAGAGGAGGCCTACAACTTTGCCAACAATGTGACGAAAATCGCCGAGAAGTACGGCATTCCCAAGACGCACAGCCAGATCGGCTCGGTTCACAAGCATTACGACATGATGTTTGAAGACATCCGCAAGCAACTTGATATGAAGTCCGGCGACCCGGTCAATCTTGAGCATTTCGAATAACCCGCAAAAGCCCCTCACCCTAGCCCTCTCCCAAAGGGAGAGGGGACTGATTGGGGGATGCTTCGGAGTTACGCCGACCTGAACTCGCTTTACCGAATCCATAATCGACTGGTTCTTTCAGGTCGATGTCAAACCTCAGACACCTCCGTCGGCTCCCTCTCCCCCTGGGAGAGGGCTGGGCGGGCGGCGTTTCCGATGAGGGTGCTTTTGCTTTCACCTCTCTCCAAGCCCAAGGCATACTTGCCACCCTCCGCTCTGCAGATCACTGAACCGCCCCATGCGTATCCACGTCAGCTTCATCGACCGCGTCGGCATCACCCAGGAAGTCCTGGCTATCCTCGGTGGGCGCAATCTCAATCTGGATGCGGTGGAGATGATCCCGCCCAACGTCTACATCGATGCCCCGACCTTGAGCCCGCAAGTGCTCGAAGAGCTCAAAGATGCGCTGTTCCGCGTGCTCGGCGTCGAGGCTGTGACCGTGGTCGACATCCTCCCCGGCCAGCGTCGGCATTTGCAGCTCGATGCGTTGCTGGCGGCGATGACCGACCCGGTGCTCGCCCTCGACAGTGCCGGCAAGGTGCTGCTGGCCAACCCGGCGTTGATCGCGCTGTACGGTCGCGAACCGGCCGGCGAGAGTGTCGCGGAACTGTTCAACGATCCCGCGCTGCTCGACACCTTGCTCGAAAACGGCTTCCGTTTGCCGCTGCGCGAAATCACCGTCAACGGCCAGACTTTGCTGCTCGACGCCACGCCGATCACCGATGCCGGCGCCCTGCTGACCTTGTATCAACCAAACCGCATCGGCGAACAACTCTCGGCACTGCACCACGACCACGCCGAAGGTTTCGATGCGCTGCTCGGCGAGTCCCCGGCGATTCGTACGCTCAAGGCCCGCGCGCAAAGAGTCGCCGCTCTTGATGCACCGCTGTTGATTCAAGGCGAAACCGGCACCGGCAAAGAACTGGTCGCCCGCGCCTGCCACGCCATCAGCGCGCGACACAGTGCACCGTTTCTGGCCCTCAACTGCGCGGCCCTACCGGAGAACCTCGCCGAAAGCGAACTGTTCGGCTACGCCCCCGGCGCCTTTACCGGCGCGGCGCGCGGCGGCAAACCGGGGCTGATGGAACTGGCCAACCAGGGCACGGTGTTTCTCGATGAGATCGGCGAGATGTCGCCGTACTTGCAGGCCAAGCTGCTGCGTTTCTTGAACGACGGCAGCTTCCGCCGCGTGGGCGGCGATCGCGAAGTGAAGGTCAACGTGCGCATCCTCAGCGCGACCCACCGCGATCTGGAAAAAATGGTCAGCGAAGGCTTGTTCCGCGAAGACCTGTTTTATCGCCTCAATGTGCTCAACGTAGAAGTGCCACCGCTGCGTGAACGCGGGCAAGACATTTTGCTATTGGCGCGGTATTTCATGCAGCAAGCCTGCGCGCAGATCCAGCGCCCGGTCTGCCGTCTCGCCCCGGGAACTTACCCGGCCCTGCTCGGCAACCGCTGGCCGGGCAATGTGCGGCAATTGCAGAACGTGATCTTCCGCGCGGCGGCGATTTGCGAGAGTAGCCTGGTGGATATTGGCGATCTCGATATTGCGGGTACCTCGGTGGCGCGGCAAACCGACAGCGATGTCGACAGCCTCGAACAAGCGGTCGAAGCTTTTGAGCGTTCCCTGCTGGAAAAACTCTACGTTAGCTATCCCTCGACCCGCCAACTGGCCAGCCGCCTGCAAACTTCGCACACGGCCATTGCCCATCGGTTGCGCAAGTACGGCATCCCCAACAAACCCTGAAAAACCACAAATCCCCTGTAGGAGTGAGCCTGCTCGCGATAGCGGTTTGACATTCAACATTTGCGACGTCTGACAGACCGCTATCGCGAGCAGGCTCACTCCTACATTTATTTGTGGCGCATTCGAAATCCGTTCAAAAACGACCTCCAGCTGTACTGAAAGCGCTACAGCGGAACGATATCGCTACACCCTCCTCCGATCACCGCTGTGCAAGGCTTTGATCCCGTTCAGCTTTTATCCTCGCCCCATGCTGTAGCGATTTCGCTACACACGTCAGCACGCGCCACATACAAAAACAACACAAATCATTGATTTATAACAATAAATCAACATTGGCCACATTCTTGCTAATCAACCCTTCATAAATAAGGGCCTTCGCGCCCGACTATTCCACCGCGTCCACCAGACGAGTCTGGCCCCCTGAGGAGTTTCCATGAGCGAGTTGCGTTTTACTGAAGATCACGAATGGCTGCGCACCGAAGCTGACGGCAGCGTTACTGTCGGCATCACCGCTTTCGCGCAGAACGCCTTGGGCGACGTGGTGTTCGTGCAACTGCCTGAGCTGCAGGCTTACGAAAAAGGCGCTGAAGCCGCCACCGTGGAATCGGTGAAAGCCGCCAGCGGCGTGTACATGCCTCTCGACGGCGACGTACTGGAAGTCAACCCGGCGCTGGAAGACGCCCCGGAACTGGTCAACGAAGATCCGCTGGGCGAAGGCTGGTTCTTCCGCTTCCAGCCTGCCGACGCATCGGCCGTGGCCAAATTGCTCGATCAGGACGCGTACGACCGTCTGATCAAAGCCCAAGCCGAAGCCTGAGGAATACCGACATGACTCAAGTAAACCTTGGCACCGCCAACGAATTCATCGCCCGTCACATCGGCCCGCGCGCCGGTGACGAGCAAGCCATGCTCAACAGCCTCGGCTTCGACTCGCTTGAAGCCCTGAGCGCCAGCGTCATTCCGGAAAGCATCAAGGGCACCAGCGTGCTCGGCATGGACGACGGCCTCAGCGAAGCCGATGCCCTGGCGATGATCAAATCGATCGCCGGCAAGAATCAGCTGTTCAAGACCTACATCGGCCAGGGCTACTACAACTGCCACACGCCGTCGCCGATCCTGCGCAACCTGCTGGAAAACCCGGCCTGGTACACCGCGTACACGCCGTACCAGCCAGAAATTTCCCAGGGTCGTCTCGAAGCGCTGCTGAACTTCCAGACGATGATCAGCGACCTCACCGGCCTGCCGATCGCCAACGCCTCGCTGCTCGACGAAGCCACCGCCGCTGCCGAAGCCATGACCTTCTGCAAACGCCTGAGCAAGAACAAGGGCAGCCACCAATTCTTCGCCTCGATCCACAGCCACCCGCAAACCCTCGATGTGCTGCGCACTCGTGCCGAGCCGCTGGGCATCGACGTGGTTGTTGGCGATGAGCGTGAACTGACTGACGTGACGCCGTTCTTCGGCGCGCTGCTGCAATACCCGGCAAGCAACGGTGATGTGTTCGACTATCGCGAACTGACCGAACGCTTCCACGCCGCCAACGCTCTGGTCGCCGTGGCTGCCGACCTGCTGGCCCTGACCCTGCTGACCGCCCCAGGCGAGTTCGGCGCTGACGTCGCCATCGGTTCGGCACAACGCTTCGGCGTGCCGCTGGGCTTTGGTGGCCCGCACGCGGCTTACTTCTCCACCAAAGATGCGTTCAAGCGCGATATGCCGGGCCGTCTGGTCGGTGTCTCGGTTGACCGTTTCGGCAAGCCGGCGCTGCGCCTGGCGATGCAGACCCGCGAGCAACACATCCGCCGCGAGAAGGCCACGTCGAACATCTGCACCGCACAAGTGCTGCTGGCCAACATCGCCAGCATGTACGCCGTCTACCACGGCCCGAAAGGCCTGACGCAGATCGCCAACCGCGTGCATCACCTGACCGCGATTCTGGCCAAAGGCCTGACCGCGCTGGGCGCTAACGTCGAACAAGCGAGTTTCTTCGACACCCTGACCGTCGCCACCGGCGCAAACACCGACGCGCTGCACGACAAGGCCCACGCTGCGCAGATCAACCTGCGCGTGATCGACGCTCAGCGTCTTGGCCTGTCGGTCGACGAAACCACCACCCAAGCTGACATCGAAACCCTGTGGGGCCTGTTCGCCGACGGCAAGACTCTACCGGATTTCGCTGCTCTCGCCGCCTCGGTACAGAGCACCATCCCAGCATCGCTGGTACGTCAGTCGCCGATCCTCAGCCACCCGGTGTTCAACCGTTATCACTCGGAAACCGAGCTGATGCGCTACCTGCGCAAACTGGCGGACAAGGATCTGGCCCTGGATCGCACCATGATCCCGCTGGGTTCGTGCACCATGAAACTCAACGCTGCCAGCGAAATGATCCCGGTGACCTGGGCTGAATTCGGTGCCCTGCACCCGTTCGCTCCAGCCGCGCAAAGCGCCGGTTACCAGCAACTGACCTTTGAGCTGGAAGCGATGCTCTGTGCCGCGACCGGTTACGACGCGATCTCGCTGCAACCAAACGCCGGTTCGCAAGGTGAATACGCTGGCCTGCTGGCGATCCGCGCCTACCACCAGAGCCGTGGCGATGAGCGCCGCGACATCTGCCTGATCCCGTCGTCCGCCCACGGCACCAACCCGGCCACCGCCAACATGGCTGGCATGCGCGTGGTCGTGACCGCGTGCGATGCGCGCGGTAACGTCGACATCGAAGACCTGCGCGCCAAAGCCATCGAGCACCGCGAACACCTCGCCGCGCTGATGATCACTTACCCGTCGACCCACGGCGTGTTCGAAGAAGGCATCCGCGAAATCTGCGGGATCATTCATGATAACGGCGGCCAGGTATACATCGACGGCGCCAACATGAACGCGATGGTTGGCCTCTGTGCACCGGGCAAGTTCGGCGGTGACGTTTCGCACCTGAACCTGCACAAAACCTTCTGCATCCCGCACGGCGGTGGCGGCCCTGGCGTTGGCCCGATTGGCGTCAAGTCGCACCTGACCCCTTTCCTGCCGGGCCACGGCCAGATGGAACGCAAGGAAGGCGCGGTCTGTGCAGCACCGTTCGGCAGCGCAAGTATTTTGCCGATCACCTGGATGTACATTCGCATGATGGGCGGCGCAGGCCTGAAACGCGCTTCGCAGCTGGCGATCCTCAATGCCAACTACATTTCCCGTCGTCTCGAAGAGCACTATCCAGTGCTGTACACCGGCAGCAACGGTCTGGTGGCGCACGAATGCATTCTGGATCTGCGTCCATTGAAAGACAGCAGCGGCATCAGCGTCGATGACGTCGCCAAACGCCTGATCGACTTCGGCTTCCACGCACCGACCATGTCGTTCCCGGTCGCGGGCACGCTGATGATCGAGCCGACCGAAAGCGAATCCAAAGAAGAACTGGATCGCTTCTGCGACGCCATGATCCGCATCCGCGAAGAAATCCGTGCGGTGGAAAACGGCACGCTGGACAAGGACGACAACCCGCTGAAAAACGCACCACACACGGCGGCAGAGCTGGTTGGCGAGTGGACTCACCCGTACAGCCGCGAGCAAGCCGTGTACCCGGTCGCGTCGCTGATCGAAGGCAAATACTGGCCACCGGTCGGTCGTGTCGACAACGTTTTCGGCGATCGCAACCTGGTGTGCGCCTGCCCGTCGATCGAAAGCTACGCTTAAACCGATGCGGGATCAGTTATCGCTGATCCCGCACACACCGCTGATCCCCTGTAGGAGTGAGCCTGCTCGCGATAGCGCACTGACATTTACCAATGATGTCGACTGACAGACCGCTATCGCGAGCAGGCTCACTCCTACAAGGGAATGCGGTCAGCCGCAAAACTTTGCCAATTCCTATAACAAGAAACCGGAGAACCACTCATGTCGTTAAGCGTGTTCGACCTGTTCAAGATTGGCATCGGCCCCTCCAGTTCCCACACCGTCGGCCCGATGCGCGCAGCCGCGCGTTTCGTCGAAGGTTTGCGCCGTGAAAACCTGCTGACAAGCACCGCCAGCGTTCGCGTTGAGCTGTACGGTTCCCTCGGCGCCACCGGTAAAGGTCACGGCAGCGACAAAGCCGTGCTGCTCGGCCTCGAAGGCGAACACCCGGACACCGTTGATACCGAAACCGTCGCCGCACGCCTGCAAGAAATTCGCGGCAACGGACGACTGAACCTGCTCGGCGAACACAGCATTGCGTTCAACGAGAAAGAACACTTGGCGATGATCCGCAAGCCGTTGGCCTATCACCCCAACGGCATGATTTTCCGCGCCTTCGATGCGGCGGGGATTCAGATCCGCAGCCGCGAGTACTACTCGGTCGGTGGCGGTTTCGTGGTCGACGAGGACGCGGCCGGTGCTGATCGCATTGTCGAAGATGCCACGCCGCTGACCTTCCCGTTCAAAAGCGCCAAGGACTTGCTCGGTCATTGCGCCACCTACGGTCTGTCGATCAGTCAGGTGATGCTGACCAACGAAAGCGCCTGGCGCCCGGAGGCGGAAACCCGCGCCGGCCTGTTGAAAATCTGGCAGGTGATGCAGGACTGCGTCGCTGCGGGCTGCCGTAACGAAGGTATTTTGCCCGGCGGCTTGAAGGTCAAACGCCGTGCGGCAGCGTTGCATCGGCAACTGTGCAAGAACCCGGAATCGGCGTTGCGCGATCCGTTGTCGGTGCTCGACTGGGTCAACCTCTACGCCTTGGCGGTCAACGAAGAAAACGCCAACGGTGGCCGCGTAGTCACCGCGCCCACCAACGGCGCGGCGGGGATCATTCCGGCGGTGCTGCATTACTACATGCGTTTTATCCCCGGCGCGAATGACGACGGCGTCGTACGGTTTCTGCTGACCGCTGCGGCAATCGGCATTCTCTACAAAGAAAATGCCTCGATCTCCGGCGCCGAAGTCGGTTGTCAGGGTGAAGTCGGCGTGGCCTGTTCGATGGCGGCCGGTGCGTTGTGCGAAGTGCTTGGCGGCAGCGTGCAGCAAGTCGAGAACGCTGCGGAAATCGGCATGGAGCACAACCTCGGCCTGACCTGCGACCCGATTGGCGGGTTAGTGCAAGTGCCGTGCATCGAGCGCAATGCCATGGGCTCGGTAAAAGCCATCAACGCGGTGCGCATGGCCATGCGTGGCGACGGCCAGCATTTCGTCTCCCTCGACAAAGTCATCCGCACCATGCGCCAGACCGGCGCCGACATGAAAAGCAAATACAAAGAGACCGCCCGCGGCGGTCTGGCGGTCAACATTATCGAATGCTGACCTCACCCCAGCCCTCTCCCTCTGGGAGAGAAAAGTAATTAGCCCCCTCTCCCTTCGGGAGAGGGCTGGGGTGAGGGGCTTTTGATCTTGATCTTGCCTCTTACCCCCAAACTCTAATTTTCAAGGAGCCACGCATGTCCACCGAACAACTGTCGAAAACCCCGCTGCACGCTCTGCACATCGAACTCGGCGCTCGCATGGTGCCGTTCGCCGGCTACGACATGCCGGTGCAATACCCACTCGGCGTGATGAAAGAACACCAGCACACCCGTGAGCAGGCCGGGCTGTTCGATGTCTCGCACATGGGCCAGATTCGCCTGACCGGCGCCAACGCCGCCAAAGCCCTGGAAAGCCTGGTGCCGGTAGACATCATCGACCTGCCGGTGGGCATGCAGCGTTACGCGATGTTCACCAACGACAACGGCGGCATTCTCGACGACCTGATGGTGGCAAACCTCGGTAATGACGAATTGTTCCTGGTGGTCAACGCCGCGTGCAAGGATCAGGACCTTGCCCACCTGCAAAAACACATCGGCGATCAGTGCACCATTACGGCGCTGTTCGAAGAGCGCGCTCTGCTGGCATTGCAAGGTCCGGCGGCGGTCACCGTGCTGGCGCGGCTGGCACCATCCGTTGAAAAAATGACTTTTATGCAGTTCGCCCGTGTCAATCTGCTCGGCGTCGACTGCTTTGTCAGCCGTTCGGGTTACACCGGTGAAGACGGTTTCGAAATCTCCGTACCAGCTGCAGATGCGGAAAAACTTGCCCGCGCCCTGCTCGCCGAACCGGAAGTCCGGGCCATTGGCCTCGGCGCTCGCGACTCGCTGCGTCTGGAAGCCGGTCTGTGCCTCTACGGCCACGACATGAACACCGAGACCACGCCGATCGAAGCCAGCCTGTTATGGGCGATCTCCAAGACACGTCGCGCTGATGGCGCGCGGGCCGGCGGTTTCCCGGGCGCGGAGAATGTTTTCGCTCAACAACAGAATGGCGTGGCACGCAAACGCGTCGGCCTGCTACCGCAGGAGCGCACCCCCGTGCGTGAAGGCGCAGAAATCGTCAACGAAGCCGGCGAAATCATCGGCAGCGTGTGCAGCGGTGGTTTCGGTCCGACCTTGGGCGGGCCGTTGGCGATGGGTTACCTCGACAGCGCATATGTCACCCTCGACACGCCGGTTTGGGCCATCGTTCGTGGGAAAAAGGTGCAAATGCTTGTAAGCAAAATGCCATTTGTTCCACAACGCTACTATCGCGGTTGATTGACTGTTTCTATAAGTAACGCGATTGCGTTATACGTGCACTAATGTGTAACGCAATCGCCACAAAAAAGTGCATTTTCTATCAACTGATTCGAATATGAACTTTGCTTATAACGATCGAAAACAATTGAACAGGCTAATCGTCTAAGCCCGCACTAGCGAGAGGATTAACTTGCTCAAGCTCAGTAAAACCGGGGGCTTCGCAGGGCTTGTTTTTTCTCCCGTAGTTGGCGTAGAGTTTCTCCACTGTGTTTGCATGGGTCAGCTTGGAATCGTGACCTGGGCAGTAGCCTACAAGTTAGCTACATCCCGTTCGACGTCTTCTTACTCTCCTGCAACCAGCCCCAGTACTCTTTCATGAGAAGGAGACTGTCATTAATTTTTGCGTCAAAGGAAATAAGAAATGTCCACACGTCAGAGCGGTACCGTCAAGTGGTTTAACGACGAGAAAGGTTTTGGTTTTATCACTCCAGAAAGCGGTCCGGATCTGTTCGTACATTTCCGCGCCATTCAGGGCAACGGTTTCAAGAGCCTGAAAGAAGGCCAGAAAGTGACCTTCGTTGCTGTGCAGGGCCAGAAAGGCATGCAGGCTGACGAAGTACAAGCAGAAGCCTGATTTCTGTTACGAAAAAGCCCCTGATATTGATATCAGGGGCTTTTTTGTGCGCGCGAATCCGTAAAATGGCGCTTCATTTTGCGTCCAGAGGCTGCCATGTCGAAAAACCTGCTCACCCCACAGGGCGATTTTCCCGCCGTTGGTCTAGGCCGGCGTCTGGCGGCGATGTTCTATGACTTTCTGCTATGCACCGCCCTGCTGATCGTCACGGGTGGCATCTACAAGATGATTCAGGCAGCGATAATTGGTGAAGAGCGCCTGCGAGTGATGACCGATGCCGGCAAGCTCGACGGTGATCCGCTCTACTCGACCGTGCTGGTGTTGGTTCTGTTCGCATTTTTTGCCAAGTTCTGGACCCACGGCGGTCAGACGCTGGGCATGCAGGTGTGGGGCATTCGTGTGCAGAACGCCAATGGCACGGCGATCAGCCTCTGGCAGGCGTTGTTGCGGTTTATGGTGTCGATTGCGTCGTGGCTGTGCGTGGGGTTGGGATTCCTCTGGTCGCTGTACGACAAGCAGAAGCGCACGTGGCATGACATCTATTCCGACACCCGCGTGGTGCGGATCCCGAAAAAGACCAAATAACTTCCAGACGCCAAAAACCACTGTGGGAGCGAGCTTGCTCGCGAAGGCGTCGTATCAGTCGATTCTATTGGTGACTGATACACCGCTTTCGCGAGCAGGCTCGCTCCCACAGGTTTTGTGTAATGCCTTTAGAGCTTAGGCGTTACCGGCCAGCTTCATCCGCGCCGCCTGAGTGAAATCGAGCATGCGCTTCAACGGCCGGATCGCCTGCGGAATCAACGCCGGATCAACAAAGATCTCGTTGGTTCCTTCCTTCAAGCTCTTGAGCGTGCGCTCAAGGGTGTTCATGGCCATCCACGGGCAATGTGCGCAACTGCGGCACGCCGCGCCGTTACCAGCGGTTGGCGCCTCGATGAAGACCTTGTCCGGGCACAGCTGCTGCATCTTGTAGAAGATGCCACGGTCGGTCGCAACGATCAGGGTCTTGTTCGGCAGCGATTGCGCGGCAGCGATCAACTGGCTGGTGGAACCCACGGCGTCCGCCAGTTCGATCACCGACGTAGGCGACTCCGGGTGCACCAGAATCGCAGCGTCCGGGTACAACGCTTTCATGTCTTCAAGCTGCTTGGACTTGAACTCTTCGTGAACGATGCAGGCACCGTCCCACAGCAGCATGTCCGCGCCGGTCTTGCGCTGGATGTAAGTGCCCAGATGCTTGTCCGGCCCCCAGATGATGGTCTCGCCGTTGTCCATCAGGCTTTCGACGATCTCCAGCGCGCAACTCGAAGTCACCACCCAATCAGCCCGAGCCTTAACGGCTGCGGAGGTGTTGGCATAGACCACCACCGTGCGCTCCGGGTGCTGATCGCAGAACGCCGAGAACTCGTCGACCGGGCAACCCAGGTCCAGCGAGCAGGTCGCTTCCAGGGTCGGCATCAGCACGCGTTTTTCCGGGTTGAGAATCTTCGCGGTCTCGCCCATGAACTTCACGCCGGCGACCACCACGGTTTTGGCCGGGTGAGCATTGCCGAAGCGGGCCATTTCCAGGGAGTCGGAGACGCAACCGCCAGTTTCTTCGGCCAAAGCCTGAATTACCGGGTCGCAATAAAAGTGGGCCACCAGCACCGCGTCCTGAGCCTTGAGCTCGGCGGCAATGGCGGAACGGTAATAAGCCTCTTCCTCAGCAGTCAGCGGTTTGGGCTGTTTGGCATCGAGGTGGGCTTGAACCAGAAGGCGTTCGGAAATCTGCGTCATGTTCGCAAGACCTGCAGGCGCGTTCGCGCGAAAGTCGAGTATACACCCGGCTCCGGACCGCTTGAGGGTACCGCCGGGAGAGTGAGTATTATCAGGCACGGACAGCATTGAAGCTGCGCAAGGCTACAGAATATCCCGTTGATACAAAAGATGATTCTGACCTGCGTCAGCGCTGCGGGCGGTGAAATAACGCATAGCGAAATTGCAGGCAAAAAAAAACCCGGAAATCCTCACTTTCGTGGGCCTTCCGGATTTTCTAAACCGCCAAATATGGTGGGTCGTGTGGGATTCGAACCTACGACCAATTGGTTAAAAGCCAACTGCTCTACCAACTGAGCTAACGACCCGCTGTGTGGTGGCGCGTATAATACTGATTTTTAAGGACTATTCAACACCTTTTTGAAAATAATCAAAAATAAGCTGTTGGATCGTCCACACCAGCGGCCGCAAAGCCTTCTGCGCGCAGGCGGCAGCTGTCGCATTTACCGCACGCGCGGCCGTCATCGTCGGCCTGATAGCAGGAAACGGTGAGGCCATAATCAACGCCGAGCTTCACGCCCGCCTGGACGATCTGCGCCTTGCTCAGGTTCTGCAGGGGCGCCTGAATGCGGAAACCGTTGCCTTCAACACCGGCCTTGGTCGCCAGATTGGCCATGCGCTCGAACGACTCGATAAACTCCGGACGGCAATCCGGGTAACCGGAATAGTCCACGGCGTTGACACCAATAAAGATGTCACGTGCACCCAGCACTTCGGCCCAGCCCAACGCCAGCGAAAGGAACACCGTGTTACGCGCAGGCACGTACGTCACCGGAATGCCTTCGCCCAGCTCCTCCGGAATATCGATGCTGCTGTCGGTCAGTGCCGAGCCGCCCATACCATTCAGGTTGAGGCCAATCACCTTGTGTTCGATCACACCCAAGTCGCGGGCGACGCGGGCAGCGGCGTGCAATTCAGCGTGCGAGCGCTGACCGTAATCGAAACTCATGGTGTAGCAGCTGTAGCCTTCGGCGCGAGCCATGGCCACGACGGTGGCCGAATCGAGGCCGCCGGACAGCAGAATGACCGCACGTTTTTCGGTGGTGTTCAGTTGTTCGGTCATCTCAGCGCCCCGGCTCGTCATTCCATAGATATTTATGCAACTGCAATTGCAACCGCACCGGCAGGTTGTCAGCCACCACCCAGTCCGCCAGATCCCGAGCATTGAGGTCATGGTGACTTGGGGAGAACAGCACTTCACCGGCACGCCGTTCAAGACCGTACTGGATCAGCTTGGACACGGCCCAGTCATAGTCTTCCCGCGAGCAGATGACAAACTTCACCTGATCGTTGGGGGTCAGCAGTTCGATATTCTCGTAACGGTTGCGATGGGCTTCTTTCGAGTCCGGCGTTTTCAGATCGACAACCCGACTGACGCGCGGATCGACGGCCGAAATGTCGAGTGCGCCACTGGTTTCCAGCGAAACCTCGTAACCGGCATCACACAACTGTTTGAGCAAAGGAATGGCGTTCGGCTGCGCCAGCGGCTCACCACCGGTGACACAGACGTAGCGCGGACGAAATCCGGCCACTTGCTCGAGGATGTCGTCGAGGGTGCGGATGGTGCCGCCACTGAACGCATAGGCGCTGTCGCAGTATTGGCAACGCAAAGGACAACCGGTCAGGCGCACAAAAACCGTGGGCAGCCCGGCAGTCCGCGTTTCCCCCTGCAACGAGTAGAAAACTTCGGTGATTCTCAATGTGTCTTGCATAGTCGCCACGGGCGTAACAGCTAAACAGGCTGTCCGCCTCCGTCAGGCACTTCAGGCAATCCCGCCAACGCGTAGACCGCAAGAAGCGTGTTTCAGAAAAAGGGCGTGAATTCTAACGAAAAAACCCGCGACAAGCGCGGGTTTCTTCTAAACGGGTAACACGACCTTACATGCGTTGCAGATCGCGTTGAGCCAACTGAGCGGCGGAGGTACCCGGATATTGGGCCACCACCTGCTGCAGAATGCCTTTGACCTTGTCGGTATGACCAAGGCGGCGCTCTACGTCAGCCAGCTTGTACAGCGAGTCCGGCACTTTAGCGTGCTTTGGATACAGCTGCGAAACCTTGGCGAAAGCCTGACCTGCACCTTGCAGATCGCCTTTGGCCAGATTGACTTCGCCCAACCAGTACTGGGCGTTGCCCGCGTATTGGCTGTTCGGGTATTTGCGCAGGAAAGCGGCAAAAGCCTGGCTGGCCTTGTCGAAATCCTTGGCTTTGATCAGGTCGAAAGCGGCATCGTAATACAGCTTTTCCTTGGCCGGATCACCCGGTTCGCTGCTTGCAGCAGGTGCCTGGGCAGCAGCCCCGGCGCCAGCAGCAGCACCGGCAGCAGCACTTGCATCGCCACCGGCAGAAGAATTCTCAGGAGTCGCGGCAGGTGCAACGCCGGATCCTATGCGCCGATCAAGATCCTGGTATCGCTCCAGGGATTCCTGCTTCATGCGCGCAACCTGATTCTGCAGTTCTTCGATCACGCCTTGCTGGCGAGAAATCTGATCCTGCATCTGTTGCAATTGGTTGAACAGCATGCCTTGTGCCGAGGCAGGGGCCGAAGCCGCTCCCCCGGCATAGGCGCCGTTCGTACCGTAACCTGCAGGCGGATAACTGCTCCCGCTATTGTTATAACCGGAGTTGTCATCGACCACAGGAACCGCAGCCCACGCCGCAAGCGGCGCAAGGCTGAGAGCCAGAACAGTTACAGCACGACGGCACGTTCGCATATCGAATTACTTACGCAGTTCGACGCGACGGTTTTGAGCCCAGGACTGCTCGTCGTTGCCGGTAGCAACTGGACGCTCTTCGCCGTAGGAAACCAGTTCCAGCTGAGCTGGGGAAACACCTTGCAGTACCAGGTAGCGCTGAACGGCTTTCGCACGACGCTCGCCCAGTGCCATGTTGTACTCACGAGTACCACGTTCGTCGGTGTTGCCTTCCAGAACAACGCGAGCGCCGTTTGCTTTCAGGTCTTTGGCGTGAACGTCCAGAGCGCGCATGGCTTCTGGCTTCAGGTCCGAGCTGTCGTATTCGAAGTAGAAGGTGGTGATTGCGCGCAGAGCAGCTTCTTCGCTCAGGGAACCGTCAACGGCACCAGTGTTTGCGCCGTAACCAGCGTTTGGATCAACAGCGCCTTCACCGGCGTTGTCGCCGCCTTTGGACGAGCAACCTACAGCTACAGCCATGGCCAGAGCCAGCGCAGCAAATTTACCAAACTTCAGCATTTCCATCGTGAAACTCCTAATGAACCCCAGTGTGTTAAGTAAAACGTGTAGCGCCCGCTCACTTCAGGTAAGGGGACCAGGACGGTTCTCTGACTTCGCCTTGAGCGGTAGGAAGCGGGAGCCTAACGCGTCCATTAATGGACACGAGCATCAAGACTCCCCGGCCCTGTTGGCGGGTGGCGTAGATTACCATGGTGCCGTTGGGCGCAACAGTAGGTGACTCGTCCAGAGTGCTATCAGTGAGGATCTTTACACTCCCTCGCTGCAGATCCTGAGCTGCCACCTTGAAATTGGTGAAGCCATCCTGACGATGGATCATCACCAAAGTCTTTTCATCAGCCGAAAGTTTCGGGTTGGCGTTGTAATTACCTACAAACGTCACACGCTCGGCACCACCGCCACTGGCGCTGGTTTTGTAGATCTGAGGCTTGCCGCCGCGGTCCGAAGTGAAGTAGATGGTCGAGCCATCCTTGCCCCAGTACGGTTCGGTGTTGATGCCTGGACCTGCGGTTACGCGGGTGATCTGGCGCGAAGCCAGGTTCATCACGTAGATGTCCGGGTTACCGTCCTTGGACAGTACGAACGCCAGGCGATCACCGTTCGGCGACCAGGCTGGCGCGCCGTTCAGACCTTCGAAGTTGGTGATCTGCTCACGGCGACCGGTGTCGATGTTCTGCATGAAGATGCGCGGGCGCTTCTGCTCGAACGACACGTAGGCGATGCGCTTGCCATCCGGTGCAAAACGCGGCGACAGGATTGGCTCACGCGATTGCAGCAGAGTCACTGCGCGGGCGCCGTCGTAGTCCGAACGCTGCAGGGTGTAACGGGTGTTCTTCTCGGAGAAGCGCTCAGCCGTCACGTACAGCAGACGCGTCGAGAACGCACCTTCAATACCGGTCAGTTTCTGGAACGACTGGTCGGAGATGAAGTGCGCCATGTCACGCAGTTGCTCGGTGGTGCCGGAAACACTGCCGTCAGCCACTTTCTGTTCGGTGGCCACGTTGAACAGTGCCCACTGCACCTGCAGGCGACCGCCGGCTGGCGCAATGCTGCCGACCATCATGTATTGAGCACCCACCGCCTTCCAGTCACGGAAGATGATTTCGCTCGGCTGGCTTGGCTGGCTGATCATGTTTTGCTTTGGAATCGGCGAGTAGTAGCCCGAGTTACGCAAATCGTTACCAATGATTTCTGCCATGTCGTCCGGCAGAACTGCACCGCCCTGCATACCGAACGGTACGACTGCGATCGGAGTAGCCCGGTCAGTGCCGCTGCTGATCAGGATGTTCTTTTCGTCTGCTACCGCTATCCCTGCAAGGCAGCAGATAACGACCAGCATTGATCGAAGAATATTTCTCACAAGCCTAAATCCTCAGGATTGAATGTCATCTTGAATGAACGATACGGAGCAAAATCAGTAGGGCTCAAGCCCTGCATTTCCGTCAATCGCCCGATGTTCTTAACGGCGGCTACCGCAGAAGCGTCAAAAGAAGCATCGCCGCTGGACTTTGTGACCGTAGCACCTGTTACGGTACCGTCCGGCAACATACTAATCCGCAGCTCCACTTTCATGCCTTTACGCGCCGAAGGTGGAAGATTCCAACCCTCCGAAACACGCAGCCTGATCAGGTCGTCGAAATCACCCGCCACGCTGTCGCCGAGTTCATCCGCCTTGGTCGCTGCCCGATCCGTCTTGTCCGAAAGCAATTCAGCCAACGCCTGGGCCTTTTTGTCTTCAGCCGACTTGCGAGCTGCATCCTGGGCCTTTTTCTTGGCAGCGTCAGCAGCAGCCTTTTTCTTCGCGTCTTCGGCGACCTTCTTTTTCGCCTCTTCAGCTTCAGCTTTCTTCTTGGCGTCTTCGGCGGCTTTCTTCTTCGCGTCTTCGACGATCTTTTTCTTGGCTTCTTCGGCAGCGGCTTTCTTGGCCTCTTCTTCAGCAGCCTTTTTTGCTTCTTCTTCAGATTTCTTCTTGGCTATATCAGCCAATTGTTTCTCTTCAGCCTTCTTGGCTTCGGCGGTCTTCTTGGCTTCGTCGGCTTTTTTGGCTTCGTCAGCCTTTTTCGCCTCGTCTGCTTTCTTCGACTCGTCGGCCTTCTTGGCTTCCTCGGCCTTTTGAGCCGCTTCCTCTTTCTTTTGTTCCGCCGCCTTCACAGCTTCCTGCTCGATCTTTTTCTGTTCGAGCTGTTCGACTTCAGTCTGGCGCGCGGCAGTTTTCTTCGCCTCACCCGCAATCTTCTGATTGGTCTGGGTAGTCGCCGGACTTTTAGATTTCAACTGGTACAGAGTCGCCTGGACAATCGGCTTGGCCGGCGGCAGCTCTGGTGTAAAGGCAAAACTGACGAACAGCATGCCGAACACCAGCACGTGCAGGACAATTGCCAGAACACTAGGCCAGAAGTAGCTTTCCGAGGCGGACGGCTCTCGCTGTTGCTGCATCAGGGGGCCTCGGTAATCAAACCAACATTACCGACCCCGGCTTTCTGCAGCCCGCCCATGGCGCCCATGACGGAACCATAGTCGACGGTCTTGTCACCGCGGATGAAGACCTGGGTACGCTTGCCGCCTTCAGTGCCGGCACGAATGATCTTGGTCACCGCGTCGGTCATTTGCGGCAGAGTCATGGCCCTGTCCTGTTGCTTCTCGGTATCGACTTCGCTGCCAAGGTTCCAGTAATAGGTCTTGTCAGCCTTGATCGAAATGGTCAGGACCTGAGTGTTGTTGTCCTGCGGCAAGGCTTCGCTGGAAACCTTGGGCAGATCAACTTTCACGCCCTGATTGAGCATCGGCGCGGTCACCATGAAGATGACCAGCAGTACCAACATCACGTCGATGTAAGGCACCACGTTCATCTCGGCAACCGGCTTGCGCTTTTTGCGAGCTCGAGCGATTAAAGCCATTGGAAATTACCTGCTTATTCTTCGCTGGTGTGCACTTTGCGGTGCAGGATCGCCTGGAATTCATCGGCGAAGGTGTAGTAGCGGCCCAACAAGGTTTCGCTGCGAGCGGCGAAACGGTTGTAAGCGATTACGGCAGGGATCGCGGCGAACAGACCGATCGCAGTAGCGATCAGAGCCTCGGCGATACCCGGGGCCACAGTGGCCAGGGTTGCTTGCTGGGCGCTGGCCAGACCGCGGAAGGAGTTCATGATGCCCCACACGGTACCGAACAGACCGATGTACGGGCTGACCGAACCGACGGTGGCGAGGAACGGCAGGCTCTGTTCCAGTTTCTCTTCTTCGCGGGAAATGGCGACGCGCATGGCACGGGCCACACCTTCCATGACCGCTTCAGGGTCGACACCTGGCTGCTGACGCAGACGGGAGAACTCCTTGAAGCCGGCACGGAAGATCTGCTCCACGCCAGAATCCGGATCCGGGTTGCTGCCCGCCTGACGGTACAGCTTGGACAGGTCGATACCCGACCAGAAGCGCTCTTCGAAGCTCTCCAGGGCACGTCGACCGGCACGCAGCAGATTGCTGCGCTGAAAGATCATGATCCATGAGGTCACCGATGCGGCCACCAGGGTCAACATTACCAACTGCACCACGATGCTGGCATTGCTGACCAGGCTCCACATGGAGGAATGGTCGACGACGTTAGCTTCCACGCTTTATCTCCTGCTTTGAGTGTGTACCCGGGCCGACCGCGTCGGCGAAGGCCGCACGCAAGTCTTCGGGAAGGGCCCGGGGTTTCAAACTGTTAGTGCGCACACAGGCCACCAGAAACTGCCCTTCACAGAGCAGCACATTATCCGTTGCCCGCCTGACCTGCTGTTTGAAGCGCAGGCTGACCCGGTTCAATTCGATTACATCAGCGCTTACCAGCAGTTCGTCGTCCAGTCGCGCCGGCGCGTGATAGCGCGCTTCGCTGGAGTGCACGACAAACAACAGGTCCTCCCCTGCCAGCTGCGATTGGGCAAAGCCCAGCTCGCGAAGCCGCTCGGTTCGAGCCCGTTCCATAAACTTGAGGTAATTAACGTAATACACGATGCCGCCCGCATCGGTGTCCTCGTAATAAACGCGACAACGATGTGCGAACGACTCAAGCCCGTTTTGCGCGCGCATACTCTAGTGCTTACTCCTCAGGTTGCCAATCCAGCCAGGCAACTGTTTTTCATGGTTTCAGGGCTTTACCGCAAAAGTACCGTCCTATGACCGTACAAACCCTGAATAAATCGACAAAAAATGTGTATCAATCGTCCACGGCATCGAGAAACTCGTCTGCCACGGGCATTTCACCCATTCGTGACGGGATGTTTAAACCAAAGTGCAGGTACGCATGGCGCGTCACCACCCTGCCCCGTGGAGTGCGCATGATGTAACCCTGCTGGATCAGATACGGCTCCAGCACATCTTCAATCGTGTGGCGTTCCTCACTGATTGCAGCGGCGAGGCTGTCGATACCGACGGGGCCGCCATCGAACTTCTCGATCATGGTCAATAGCAGGCGGCGATCCTGATGATCGAAACCGTGCTCGTCGACATCCAGCAGGTTCAGCGCCAAGTCTGCCACCGCTTTGGTGATATGGCCCTTTGCACGCACTTCGGCGAAGTCGCGCACACGGCGCAGTAGACGGTTGGCGATCCGCGGCGTGCCCCGGGCGCGGCGCGCGATTTCGAACGAGCCTTCCGGATCCAGCGGCAGACCGAGGATGGCTGCGGAACGGCTGACAATCGTCGCCAGATCAGCCGTGCTGTAGAACTCCAGACGCTGGACGATACCGAAGCGGTCACGCAACGGGTTAGTCAGCATGCCGGCGCGAGTCGTCGCGCCGACCAGCGTGAATGGCGGCAGATCGAGCTTGATCGAACGTGCGGCCGGCCCTTCACCGATCATGATGTCGAGCTGGAAATCTTCCATCGCCGGGTACAACACTTCTTCAACGATCGGCGACAGACGATGGATTTCGTCGATGAACAACACATCGTGCGGCTCAAGATTGGTCAGCAACGCCGCCAGATCACCCGGACGCTCAAGCACCGGCCCGGAAGTGCTCTTGATCGATACACCCATTTCCTGGGCGATGATGTTGGCCAGCGTGGTCTTGCCCAGGCCCGGCGGGCCGAAGATCAGCGTGTGGTCGAGGGATTCGCTTCGGCCACGGGCGGCCTGGATGAACAGCTCCATCTGCTCGCGCACGGTCGGCTGGCCG
Source organism: Pseudomonas sp. 3B-A001-10F (assembly GCF_056313565.1). Lineage (NCBI taxonomy): Bacteria > Pseudomonadati > Pseudomonadota > Gammaproteobacteria > Pseudomonadales > Pseudomonadaceae > Pseudomonas > Pseudomonas sp. 3B-A001-10F. The sequence continues at coordinate 57,234 of NZ_JBQYFW010000008.1, read as the reverse complement.
ATGTAGTCGGCCAGGCTGACCGGGCGAATGGCGCGGTCCTGGACTTCTTCGCGCTCGCGCGGGCTGTGCGCGGCGGTGATCAGACGATCAGCTTCAATCACTTAAATCATTCCCTTCAGGGCGCGGCGGATCAGGTCTTCACTGCTCAAATTCTTGTCCTTGATGGCGGTAATCGCCTTGCTCGCTTCCTGCGGCTTGTAGCCCAGGGAAATCAGCGCACTGACCGCATCGTTCTCGGCGGTGTTGACCGGCGCCGGGCCATCCGGCTGGTTCGGCACGAGCGCGAACATGGCTGGCGTAGTTTCCCAGGCCTTGAAGCGATCCTTGAGTTCGACCAGCAGACGCTCAGCGGTTTTCTTGCCGACACCCGGCACCTTGGTCAACGCCGAGGTGTCCTGAGACTGCACGCAGCGGATCAACTCGTCGACTTCCAGACTCGACATCAAGGCCAGGGCCAATTTTGGCCCGACACCATTGAGACGGATCAACTCGCGAAAAAAGTCTCGCTCACGCTTGCCGGCAAAACCATAGAGTAATTGCGCGTCTTCGCGTACGACCAAATGCGTGTGCAAGGTCAGCGGTTCACCGACCGACGGCAGGCGATAAAGCGTGGTCATGGGCACTTCCAGCTCATACCCGAGGCCGTTTACATCCAGAATCAGGTGCGGCGGCTGTTTTTCAGCCAGGGTGCCGCGCAAGCGTCCAATCACGTTTCAGATCCTTGAGCGTTGGCCAGCCGTGGGCTGGCGACTGTCGAAAGGCGGATTTCGGGCCGACGACCCAGGCGCAAAAACCGGCTTTCAGGAAAATTGATGCTGATGCTATCAGAGACGCAGGCGCCCGCCACGACTGCGTGCCGTTCCCAGACCGTGCGGCAGCAGACTGGAACGTGTGTGCGCGTGGCAAATGGCAATGGCCAGAGCGTCAGAGGCATCGATTTGCGGCTTGCTGGTGAGTTTGAGCATGTGCATGACCATCATCTGCACCTGCTCTTTATTGGCGGCGCCGGTGCCGACCACGGCTTGCTTGACCTGCGTGGCCGTATATTCGGCGATCTCCAGGCACTCTTCCGCACCGGCGACGATCGCTGCACCGCGCGCCTGCCCCAGCTTCAGCGCCGAGTCGGCGTTTTTCGCCATAAACACCTTTTCGATGCCCATGGTCACCGGTCCGTAGGTCTGGATGATCTCGCGCACGCCGCGATAGACGATTTGCAGGCGTTCGTGCAGCTCGCCCGCACCAGTGCGGATGCAGCCGGATGCCACATAGATACAGCCGCCACGTCCGGTATCACGAACTATTCCGTAACCGGTGATGCGCGAACCGGGGTCGATACCAAGAATTAAAGTCATAACGCCTGCAGATTCGGTAAAAGCACGATTTTCAAATCAACCCATAACAAATGTGGGAGCGAGCCTGCTCGCGAAAGCGGTTTCATCATCAGCAACGATGTTGCCTGAAAATCCGCCTTCGCGAGCAGGCTCGCTCCCACATTGAATCGTAGCCGCTCTTAACCGAGCTGAGCGGCCACGTCTTCCGGAATATCCGCGTTGGAATAAACGTTCTGCACGTCATCCAGATCCTCAAGCATGTCGATCAGCTTGAGCACCTTCTCCGCACCTTCCAGATCCAGTTCGGCACTGGTGGTTGGCTGCATGACGATTTCCGCATCATCGCCCTTGAAACCCGCAGCTTCGAGCGCGTTACGCACGGCATAGAAACTGGTGAACGAGGTGAACACATCGATCGAACCGTCTTCGTGGCTGACCACGTCATCGGCATCGGCTTCCAGCGCCGCTTCGGTCAGTGCATCCTCATCAACGCCCGGTGCGAAGCTGATCTGGCCTTTGCGCTCGAACAAGTAAGCTACCGAACCGTCGGTGCCGAGGTTACCCCCGCACTTGCTGAACGCATGGCGCACAGCAGCGGCAGTACGGTTGCGGTTGTCGGTCATGCACTCGACCATCACCGCCACGCCGCCCGGGCCGTAACCTTCGTAGGTCAGCTCTTCAACGTTATCCGCTTCGGTGGCACCAGCGCCGCGCGCCACGGCACGGTCGATGATGTCGCGGCTCATGTTCGCGCTCAGCGCCTTGTCCAGGGCCAGACGCAGACGCGGGTTGGAACCCGGATCACCGCCGCCCTGACGGGCCGCAACGGTCAGTTCGCGGATCCACTTGGTGAAGATCTTGCCTCTCTTGGCATCCTGACGTTCTTTGCGGTGCTTGATGTTCGCCCACTTGGAATGACCTGCCATAACTCGCTCCGAATTCTCTTTGAAACGTTGCCCGCCCTGCTCATGCAGCGGCCAGCAAACAAAAAAATCTCGACCTGCTCTTTATAGAAAGAAAAAAGGCGCATCCGAAGATGCGCCTTCAGGCCCGTCTTACTCAGCCTTTGGCGTTTCGCGCAAACGAATGTGCAGCTCGCGCAGTGCCTTGGCATCCACCACACCCGGCGCTTGCGTCATGACGTCGGCAGCACTCTGGGTTTTCGGGAAGGCGATCACTTCACGGATCGACTGGGCGCCGGTCATCAGCATCACCAGACGGTCCAGACCGAAGGCCAGACCACCGTGCGGCGGAGCACCGTACTTCAGCGCGTCGAGCAGGAAGCCGAATTTCTCTTCCTGTTCTGCTTCATTGATACCCAGCAGACGGAACACCGCTTGCTGCATTTCCTTGCGGTGGATACGGATCGAACCGCCACCCAGCTCGGTGCCGTTCAATACCATGTCGTAGGCGCGGGACAGAGCGCCAGCCGGGTTGGCTTCCAGCTCTTCAGGAGAGCATTTCGGCGCGGTGAACGGGTGGTGCAACGCGGAGAAGCTGCCGTCGTCGTTTTCTTCGAACATCGGGAAGTCGACGACCCACATTGGCGCCCACTCGCAGGTCAGCAGCTTGAGGTCGTGACCGAGCTTGATGCGCAGTGCGCCCAGAGCTTCGCTGACGATCTTGGCCTTGTCGGCGCCGAAGAACACGATGTCGCCATCGACTGCGCCAACGCGATCGAGGATCACGTTGAGCTTGTCTTCAGGGATGTTTTTCACGATCGGCGATTGCAGACCGTCAACACCGGCAGCGCGCTCGTTGACCTTGATGTACGCCAGGCCCTTTGCACCGTAGATGCCGACGAACTTGGTGTAATCGTCGATCTGCTTGCGTGGCATGCTCGCCCCGCCTGGAACGCGCAGTGCGGCGATACGGCATTTCGGATCGTTGGCCGGGCCGCTGAACACCTTGAATTCAACTTCTTTCAGTTGATCGGCAACGTCGACCAGTTCCAGCGGGTTACGCAGGTCTGGCTTGTCGGAACCGTAGCGGCGCATGGCTTCTTCGAAAGTCATGTGCGGGAAATCGCCGAATTCCAGACCCAGCACTTCCTTGAACAGGTTGCGGATCATTTCTTCAGTCAGGCCCATGATCTCTTTTTCATCGAGGAAGCTGGTCTCGATGTCGATCTGGGTGAATTCAGGCTGACGGTCAGCACGCAGGTCTTCGTCGCGGAAGCACTTGGCGATCTGGTAGTAACGGTCGAAACCGGCAACCATCAGCAGTTGCTTGAACAGCTGTGGCGATTGCGGCAGGGCGAAGAACGAACCAGCGTGGGTACGGCTTGGCACCAGATAGTCACGCGCACCTTCAGGGGTGGCACGGGTCAGGATCGGCGTTTCAACGTCGAGGAAGCCGTTCTCGTCGAGGAAGCGACGGATGCTGGTGGTCATGCGCGAACGCAGACGCAGCTTCTCGGCCATTTCCGGGCGACGCAGGTCGAGGAAGCGGTAGCGCAGACGGGTTTCTTCGCCCACGTCGGAGAACTCGTTCAGCGGGAACGGCGGAGTTTCCGACTCGTTCAGCACTTCCAGTTCATAACCCAGCACTTCGATCATGCCCGACGCCATGTTGGCGTTGGTCGCACCGGCCGGACGCAGACGCACCTTGCCGGTGATCTTCACGACGTACTCGCTGCGCACGCGATCGGCAGCGGCGAAGCTCTCGGCGCGATCCGGATCGAATACCACCTGGGCCAGACCGTCACGATCACGGATATCGAGGAAAATCACCCCGCCGTGGTCGCGACGACGGTGAACCCATCCGCAAAGGGTAATTTCCTGGCCTTCCAGGCTTTCGTTCAGTTGGCCGCAATAGTGGCTGCGCATCATGATAATGGTTCGCTTCTCGTCATTCGATATTCGGTGGAGATCCCGTTGCTTTCAAAGCAATGCGGAAACTCACGCGTGTCGTTCAACCTGGGGTTGAACCCTAGTCAGATTTGTCGCCACCGGCCAGATTCTTCTTGGTCCCGGTCTTGAAATCGGTTTCGTACCAACCGCTGCCGCTGAGGCGGAAGCCTGGCATGGACAGCTGTTTCTTGAGCTCTGGCGCCTGGCAGGCAGGGCAGTCGACCAGCGGTGCATCGCTGATCTTTTGAATGGCTTCCAACTGATGACCACAGGAAGCACATTGGTAATCGTACATCGGCATGGGGGTGTCTCGGCGATCAGATTGCCACCGCGCGCAGGGCTTTGCGGCGAAAGAGCGGGATTATATCGATTAAATGCGGCCTGTGCAGCCGTAAGACTGCACAGGCCGAGACCTCGTTTGCAACCGGCGTTTCAGAGCGATTCGGCAACTGCTGCCTGCTTGACGCCGTTCATGACGCACACCACCCGCACCAGCGCGCTGAAATTTCTCACCCCGCCGTGACGCAGATGCACTTCGCGGTCAACGTGAGACAACAACGAGCTGATCGAACAGCAGTTATCTGCGGCCATATTGCCGAGGATGTTCCAGTAGACCCGCTCCAGCCGCAGACAGGTCGCATAACCGTTCAGACGCACGGATCGTGACGATGGCTGAACCAGTGCCATGTCGAACTCGCTGATGAACGGATCAACTTTCAACTCATGGGGCAAGCCGACAATCCTGTCGCCTCGCCTGTCTCCCTCTGCCATATCAGTGACACTCCTTTGCCATCTCTGCTTGTTTGAAAAGTCACATCCTGTGGCTTTCATAAAAGCGCAGACACAAAGTTATAGCCAGACGACTTATTGACCGACTCCGTAGGATAAGCCAACGACACAGGTAGGATTGCGGACAGCGCACGAGCCCCGCTGGCGGGCCCGCGCGCTAGGGGGATTACGCTTCCAGCAGCGAGCGCAGCATCCACGCCGTTTTTTCGTGAACCTGCATGCGCTGGGTCAGCAGGTCTGCGGTCGGTTCATCGCTGACCTTGTCGAGCAGCGGGAAGATGCCACGGGCCGTGCGGGTCACGGCTTCCTGACCATCGACCAATTGTTTGATCATGTCTTCGGCACTCGGCACGCCCACCTCTTCCTTGATAGAAGAAAGGCGCGCGTACGTGGCATAGGCGCCCGGCGCCGGAAAGCCCAATGCGCGAATACGCTCGGCGATCGAGTCCACGGCCAGCGCCAGCTCGTTGTATTGCTCTTCGAACATCAAATGCAGCGTACGAAACATCGGGCCGGTGACGTTCCAGTGGAAGTTGTGGGTTTTCAGATACAGCACGTAGGTGTCCGACAGCAGACGCGACAAGCCTTCGACGATGGATTTGCGATCTTCTTCACTGATACCGATATCGATTGCCATATTTACCCCCTAACGGCGATTGAATTCATCCAACAGGTGCAGACCCACTCTAGCAAGCCTACCGACACCCCGCAGCCCAGATCGGGTGCAGGTGCTGCGACAAATCGACCGACGCATGCCGCTGGCCGGGCTGATTTGAGTAGCCGCAGGCTTTGCTGTTAAATAGGCAGTGTGTCGCCATGCCCCATTTTTCGGGGCGTTGCGCATAGGCTGATGCCGTGAACGTGTCCACCGCCTCTTATTTTGTTCCGAAGCGAACCGTGCGCCTTCAGCTCTTCCTTGTGAGCCGTCATAAACGTGAGCCAATCAAAATGTTGAAAATCGTCCACCTGCTAATGGGCGCAGCGGCACTGCTGCTGTCGTTCATACCCAGCTTGAAATCCGAAGCCGTTCCCTACCTGCAACAACCCGATGCACTTTACCTGGCCTTTTTCGGCCTGCTGAACCTGGTGATTGCTCCAGTGATTCCTTTCTGGAACAAAGGCCCTCGTCAGCATCTGCAAAACCTGGTCAGCGCGCTGCTGGTACTGACCGTCGTCCTGCAAACCTTGACCCTGATCGCCCCGATGCCCGTCATCGCCGGTCAGCCAGCCGTGCTGTTCACTCTGGTGATCGCGCTGGTTGCCGTGGTCCTGCACCTGGCCGTCAGCTTCTATCGTTCTTCACCGGCTGCTGCTCCAACCAGCTATGACATGACCAATCGTGATACCGGTACCGTCAAGTGGTTCAATACCTCCAAAGGCTTCGGCTTTATCTCCCGGGATTCCGGCGATGATATCTTCGTGCACTTTCGCGCGATCCGTGGCGAAGGTCACCGCGTCCTGGTCGAAGGCCAGCGCGTGGAGTTCTCGGTAATGAACCGGGACAAGGGCCTGCAAGCCGAGGACGTGATCGCCGCGCTGCCGCGACGCTGATCCAGGCATAAAAAAACCGCGAGCAGCGTGCTGTTCGCGGTTTTTTTACGCCTGATGAAAAGTGCCTGCCTCAGTAATGTGGCGGTGGCGCCTCATCCTCGAAGGACTCGAACTGGCCGACCATCTCTTCCTGACGCTTGAGCAGCGCCGCCATCTGCAATTGCAGGCGCTCGACCACGCGCTGCTGCGCCACCAGCACGTCGTTCAACGACTGAATGGTGTCATCCTGAAACGCCAGACGACTTTCCAGATCGGTAACACGTTCTTCCAGATTCATGACTCAGTCCTCCACAAAGCTGAAATGCTCGGTCAACACCAGTCGCAACCGTTCGCGAATGGCAGCGACCTGCTCGGTACTGTAAGGCTTGGCCGGGTGTTTGCCCCAGACCGGCGCGGGCCAGGCTGCGTCGTCACGTTTGCGCACAATCACATGCATATGCATCTGACTGACAACGTTACCCAAGGTCGCGACGTTCATTTTGTCGGCATCGAACAGATCCTTGAGCAGCTCAGCCAGCGCGGTGGTTTCCTGCCAAAACTGCTGTTGATCGGCGACATCCAACTGAAACAACTCACTGATATCGTCGCGACGAGGCACCAGAATGAACCAAGGGTAATTGGCATCATTGGACAGCAGCAGTCGGCAGAGAGGGAAATCACCGATCGTCAGCGTGTCCTGTTGAAGTCGTGAATCTAAAGCAAACACTGCGCGCACTCCCGGCTGATCATTATTCAGCTTAGCGGCCATCCCGATGGACAGCGCACCAAGCGACAGGACGGCAGCATACCTGCGAATGCGCCAGCCTTCACGACGACGGTGAACCCCGTCGCTCTGCCAACGCCCCGAGATGTGACATTTGCGAGCGCGACGCACCAGCACGGAACCAACATCGACGTTCAGCGCAAAAAAATGACCAGAATCAGCAGAGACGTGCAGCGTCATGCCCCTGCAAGCTGTATGAATTCAGAACAGCTGCAAATTTTTTTGCACCAAAACCGCACAGTGCGTCTACGCTCACTGCGTCGGGCATCCGCCAAATACTCACTGGCGGGGTGAACCGGTAACGTTTTTGGATGTCACGCGCGTTTCTCGGCGTGACAACACCATAGGAGGAATGGCGTCAAGCAATGAAAAAATCAGGCTTGAAGCCCAGCTTTCACGAGGTTTTCACAAACGCAGGCGGGTGTTCAGAAAAATAACCGCAGCGAAATTGCGGTTTGTGCACGCTTGTTGCATTCGTACCCATATGGACTATAAGCGCACCACTGGAAGTGGATGCCTTAAGCCCCATAAGAACAGTGGCAGGGTTGCCCGATGGAGATTCAAGTGTTTTGCCAGGGACTCTTTTTTACCGATGCAAAAAGGCCCATAAACAGCGAGAAAGTTGTCAGTCCGGCTGCGTCGGTACTGTGAATTTGCGACATCCACCACGTCATTTGCGACACCGTCGTAAAGAAGCTGAAAGGTTGGAATAGCAAGTATCGCCAACATTGTCGGCGTGATATAAGTTTGCGCCGACACAAAAAGAAAGAGCCGCCCAGATAATAAAACAGGTGGGACGGCAGTACTCTTCTAAAACCAAAGGAGCAAATCACGATGCGCGTGATGAAGTGGAGCATGATCGCACTGGCAGTTGCTGCAGCCGCCAGTACTCAAGTGGCTACGGCCGCCCCGTTTGTTAGTGACCAGGCAGAAGCCAAAGGTTTTGTTGAAGACGCGAAACTCACCGAGACGTTGAAGAACTACTACTTCAACCGCGACAACAAAGACGGTGGCCATGATCAGAAAGACTGGACCCAGGGTTTCCTGGGTAACTTCACCTCCGGTTATACCCAAGGTACCGTTGGTGTAGGTATTGATGCTTACGGCTATCTGGCTTTGAAACTGGATGGCGGTGACGGTACTTCCGGTACTGGCAACATGAGCCGTAGCGATACCCTCAAGGCCAACGGCTATGCTCACGACGTCAACGACAGTCAGGGCAAAGCTGGCGCGTCCATTAAGTTCCGCGTTTCTAAAACCGAACTGAAATTCGGCGACATGCAGCCTAGCACCTCTCCGGTATTCGCTGTTGGCGGTTCCCGTATCCTTCCGCAAACTGCCACTGGCTTCCAGTTGCAGAGCAGCGAAGTGAAAGACCTTGACCTCGAAGCCGGCCACTTCTACTCCGGCTCCAGCCAGGACAAGAACGCCCGTGACGGCGGTCTGTACTCCAACTACTCTGGCGTAGAAGCCAACACGATCGACTACTTCGGCGGCAAGTACGGCATCACCGAAAACCTGAGCGCCTCGCTCTACGGTGCCAAGCTGGAAGATATCTGGAACCAGTACTACGCGAACGTGAACCTGACCACCCCGTTCGGTGGCGACACTTCGCTGAACACTGACTTCAACATCTATCGCACCACCGACACCGGTGACAAGGAGGCAGGTGACATCAGCAACACGACCTTCTCCCTGGCAACTGCATTGTCGTTCCTGAAGGCTCATACCTTCACCCTGGCCTTCCAGAAGGTCAACGGCGACACTCCGTTCGACTACATCGGCGTGGGTAAAAACAACCGTGGTGGCGACTCGATCTTCCTCGCCAACTCCATCCAGTACTCTGACTTCAACGGTCCTGGCGAGAAATCCGTGCAAGCCCGTTACGACCTGAAAATGGCCGAGTACGGCGTTCCAGGCCTGAGCTTCATGGTTCGCTACGTTAAAGGTTGGGATATCGACGGTACCGGTCTGTCTGCAAACAGCCAATACCGCACAAGCACTGGCGCACCGCTGTACGGTGAAGACGGCGAACACCACGAAACCAACTTCGAAGCCAAATATGTTGTTCAGTCTGGCCCGGCTAAAGATCTGTCCTTCCGCATTCGTCAGGCCTGGCACGTTGCCAACTCCGACCAAGGCGAAGGCGACGTCAAAGAGTTCCGTCTGATCACCGAGTACCCACTGAACATCTTGTAATCGTCAGTGGTTAGTTTGGAAGCATAAAAAAAGGCCCATCTTGCGATGGGCCTTTTTTATTACCTGTCACTTGCAATAATTGCCTGACCGACAAGTCAGGCAATTAATTAGCAACCTATCATTGTGTTGCCGATTCCTGCACCACGCGAATCACGCGTTGCGGAAAAGGAATATCAATACCGGCAGTCTTTAAACGATCACGCGACTGTTCGTTAAACATGAACATTACGTCCCAGTAATCCGCAGTTTTAACCCACACACGCAGGGAAACAGTGATCGAACTGTCGCCCAACGTCGAAATCACGGCCTGAGGTGCAGGATCCTGCAACACACGCTCATCCTTGGCCAGATCCAGCAGCACCTGACGGGCCTTCTGCAGATCGGCTTCGTAATCAACGCCTACATCAAATACGACTTTGCGAGTCGGCTGACGGTTGGTGTTAGTAATGATGCCGTTCGACAGGTTGCCGTTTGGCACGATGATGGTTTTGTTGTCGCCAGTACGCAGCACGGTGTGGAAAATCTGGATGCTGTCGACCGTACCCGATACGCCTTGCGCTTCGATCCAGTCACCGATACGGAACGGACGGAACAGCAGAATCAGCACGCCGCCGGCGAAGTTCGCCAGGCTACCCTGCAAGGCCAGACCGATGGCCAGGCCGGCAGCACCGATCGCAGCAACGAAGGAGGTGGTTTCAACGCCGATCATCGAAGCGACGCTGACAATCAACAGCACCTTGAGAATGATGTTCGCCAGGCTGCTGATAAAACCCTGCAGTGCCAGATCGGCATTACGCAAGGCCAGCAAACCGCCAAGCTTTTGCGTGACCTTGTTGATCAGCCACCAGCCGATGGCCAGGGTGATCACCGCCAGCAGCACACGGCTGCCGTATTCCATGATCATCGGGATCCACGCCTGGGATGCCTTGACCAGGTTGTCCACCTCAGCATTCAAATCCATGTTCTATCTCCTGATTTCCGGCTTCCCGGGCTGTAAAAAATCAGCGGCAGAAAGACCGAACCCGCTGGGGCTCAATCGTTTCTGCCGTTGCTTGGGCCTCGGACGCTGAAAACGCCGAGAGGTTCCCCGACCGGAAAGCTTAGTCGCGGAAGTTGTTGAACTGCAGGGGCATGCCGAATTCCTTGGCCCGCAGGGCCGCGATGGCCTCTTGCAGGTCATCACGCTTCTTGCCGGTCACGCGTACCTGCTCGCCTTGAATGGCGGCCTGCACTTTCAGTTTGGCGTCCTTGATGTGGCCGACGATTTTCTTCGCCAGTTCCTTGTCGATACCTTCCTTGAGCACGGCGTCCTGCTTCATCAGCTTGCCCGATGCGTAGGCGTCTTTGACCTCAAGGCACTGCACGTCGATCTTGCGCTTGACCAGCGCCAGCTTGAGGATTTCGATCATCGCTTCCAGCTGGAATCCGGCTTCAGCGGTCAGGCTGACGGTGAGGTCCTTTTCCTTGAACTCGAAGCTGCCTTTGCCTTTCAGGTCATAACGACGATCGAGTTCCTTCACGGCGTTCTCGACCGCGTTGGTGAGTTCGTGTTTGTCCAGTTCGGATACCACGTCGAACGACGGCATGTAATCTCTCCAATAAAAAGGCGCGCTCGATGTGGATGGAGCGCGCTTGGCTTGCGGTTAAAATCGGGCTCATTATAACGGGTCTTTTCCCACCGACACGGCGAGCCGCACATGCCTGTACGCAATCGAGCAAAAAACTGATGGCCACTCCCTGGCATATTCTCGGCGCCGGCAGTCTCGGCACACTGTGGGCCACACGTCTGGCTCGCGCCGGCCTGCCGGTCAGACTGATCGTGCGTGATGCCGAACGCTTGCAAAGCTATCAGGCTGCGGGCGGCTTGACGCTGGTGGAGCAAGGTGTGGCGAGCAGCTATGCGGTTCCCGGCGAAACACCCGACAGTCCCGAGCCGATCAGCCGTTTGCTGGTAGCCTGCAAAGCCTACGACGCAGAAAACGCCGTCGCCCGCCTCGCCCCACGACTGACAGCGGACGCCGAACTGATCCTTCTGCAAAACGGCCTCGGCAGTCAGGACGCCGTCGCCAACCGTGTGCCAATGGCACGCTGCATCAGCGCTTCAAGCACCGAGGGTGCATTTCGCGATGGCGACTGGCGCGTAGTGTTTGCCGGCCACGGCTTCACTTGGCTGGGCGACGCTGGCCATCCGGTCGCACCGATCTGGCTGGACGATCTCGACGCCGCGAAAATCCCCCACGAATGGAGCACCGATATCCTTACGCGGTTGTGGCGCAAACTGGCGCTCAACTGCGCGATCAATCCGCTGACCGTGCTGCACCATTGCCGCAACGGTGGCTTGCAGGAGCACCATTGCGAAGTCGCCACCCTGTGCGCCGAACTCGCCGAATTGCTCGAGCGCTGCGGCCAACCCGCCGCCGCCGACAACCTGCAACAGGAAGTCGAAAGGGTGATCCACGCTACGGCTGCCAACTACTCGTCGATGTATCAGGACGTCGCCAACCGGCGCCGCACCGAAATCAGCTATCTGTTGGGCCACGCCTGCAAAGTCGCCACGCGCCACCAGTTGAACCTGCCGCACCTCAATCGATTGCAGCAACGACTGGTCGCTCATCTGCACAGCCTTGGATTGCCCAGCGACTGAGCAGCGGCTACGCTGGCCACTTGTTCCTTTGCTGTGAAAAACCTGATGCCATTGCGCCAGCGTCTCGAAAACCTGCCGGTCGGCCAGAAACTGCTGGCCGCACTCCTGGTGCTGTTGACCACGGTTCTGCTGGTCGCCAACCTGACCTTTATCAGCGCCGCCTATTACATCTCCCAGGAAAGCATGGCACCGCAGGCCTTGCAGACCATCGGCCGGCTGATTTCCAACCCGAGCCTGGTCAGCGAAGCCCTGCAATCACCGCAAAGCGCCGAGCGCCTGCTCAAAGAACTCGACAGCTATTCACCACTGCGCGCCGCCGCATTGTATGACGGCAAGGGTGAACGACTGGCGCAAGTGCAGCGCGGCGAAAAACTCAGCCTGCCGGAACGCTATCGGCACATCGAAGCGTGGCAACTGACCGAGTTTCGCAGCAACCAGTTGATCACCCTACCCCGCCCCGGCACCGCGCCGGGCCATCTGTTGCTGGTGGCCAGCAGCGAGCTGCCGATGGCGTTCTACACCGGCACGCTGACCGCGAGCCTCGGTATCCTGATTTTCAGCGTGTTGTTGTGGCTGGTGATTGCCCGGCAGATCAAACGCCTGATCACCCGGCCGATTCATCAGCTTGAGGAATTGTCGCGTCAGGTGACCCGCGAAGAGAACTACGCCCTGCGCGCCTCACGCGGCAATCATGACGAAATCGGCAGCCTCGCCGAGGCGTTCAACACCATGCTGTCGCGCATCGAAGCCCGCGAACAGCAGCTCAAGCGCGCCCGCGACGACTCGCAAGCGGCTTACGATCAGGCTCAGGGCCTGGCTGAGGAAACCCGCCACACCAATCGCAAACTGGAACTGGAAGTCCAGGTGCGCAGCAAGATCGAAAAGAAACTCACCGGTTTCCAGAACTACCTCAACAGCATCATCGACTCGATGCCCTCGGCACTGATCGCCCTCGACGAGCAGCTCTACGTCACCCAATGGAATCAGGAGGCCAGCGCCCTCTCCGGCACGCGACTGGACGAAGCGCTGAACCAGCCGATCTTCCTTGCCTTCGAACCGCTCAAACCGTTTCTGCCGCAACTCAAGCAGACCGTCGAGCAGCACACGGTGGCAAAAATTGAGCGAGTTACGTGGTTCAAGGATGAGGAGCCCAAGCATTACGCGCTGACGTTCTACCCGCTGATGGGTGGTGCCGGGCGTGGTGTGGTGATCCGCATCGACGACATCACCCAGCGTCTGTCGCTGGAAGAAATGATGGTGCAGTCGGAAAAAATGCTCTCGGTCGGTGGCCTCGCCGCCGGCATGGCCCACGAGATCAACAACCCTCTGGGCGCGATCCTGCACAACGTGCAAAACATCCGTCGACGCCTGTCCGCCGACCTGCCGAAGAACCTCGAAACCGCCGAGCAACTGGGCATTGAACTGGACACGGTGAACCGCTATCTGCAAGGTCGCGAAGTGCCGCAACTGCTCGATGGCATTCAACAGGCCGGCGCTCGCGCGGCGAAAATCGTCACGCACATGCTCAGCTTCAGCCGTCGCAGTACCCGGCAAATGGCGCCGTGCGATCTGCCAGCACTGATCGATCAAGCCGTGGAAATCGCCGGCAACGACTTCGACCTGGCCATCGGCTTCGACTTCAAGGGCCAGGCGATCATCCGTCAGTTCGATCCGGCGCTCGGCCCGGTGCCGGGCACCGCCAACGAACTCGAGCAGGTGCTGCTCAACCTGTTGAAAAACGCCGCACAGGCTATTCACCAGCGCGAAGACGACAGCGAGCCGGGGCGAATCATTCTGCGCACCAGGCTCAATCCGCCGTGGGCCGAAATTCAGGTCGAGGATAACGGCATCGGCATGAGCGAGAGCGTGCGCAAACGCACCTTCGAGCCGTTCTTCACCACCAAGGAAATCGGTCAGGGCACCGGGCTTGGCTTGTCGGTGTCGTATTTCATCATTACCAACAATCACAAAGGGCAGATGGAGGTGCAGTCAGCACCGGGCCAGGGCACCTGTTTCACCCTGCGTCTGCCGTTGACGCCACCGCTGCCCATCGCTGCCGAAACCAATCCATTATCGAGGTAACCCATGGGCTTTCGCCTGTCGAAAATCTACACCCGCACCGGCGACAAAGGTGAAACCGGCCTGGGCGATGGCCGCCGCGTGCCCAAAGACCATCCACGCGTCGAGGCCATTGGCGAGGTCGATACGCTGAACAGTCAGGTCGGCGTGTTATTGGCCGGGTTGATTGCCGAACGCGACACGTATCCGGGACTGAATGAACTGATCGAGGTGTTGGCGCCTTGTCAGCATCGCTTGTTTGATCTCGGTGGCGAGCTGGCCATGCCGGCGTATCAGGCGCTGAATGCGGCGGAAATCGAACGCTTGGAAACGGCGATTGACGTGTGGAATGAGGAGTTGGGGCCGCTGGAGAATTTCATTCTTCCGGGTGGGTCGATGCTGATTGCGCAGGCACATGTGTGTCGCAGCCTGGCGAGGAGTGCCGAGCGGCGTTGTCAGCATTTGAATGCGATAGAGCCATTGGCCGGGGTTGGCCTGGCGTATATCAATCGGTTGTCGGATTTGTTGTTTGTGGCGGCACGGTTGATTGCGCGGCGACAGGGGGTTGCGGAGATTCTCTGGCAGCCGGCGGCAAAGCCTGCAGAAAAGTAGTGCCTTACAGCACGCCATCGCGAGCAGGCTCACTCCTACAGTTGACCGCGTTCTACCTGAAGTAACGCGGTCAACTGTAGGAGTGAGCCTGCTCGCGATGAGGTCAGTAGCCGTTAAACAGAATCAGGCCAGAACGCGCGAATCCCCGCCACGCCTTGAGCCCCGCAATTCCAGGCTTTCTCCCGCTCCGCCGGACCAACCCCGCCCAACAGAAACACCGGTTTGCTGAAGCTTTCAATCAACGCCCCAGCCTGCTCCCAGCCAAGCGGCTGCGCATCCGGGTGCGTCAAAGTCGGCTGCACCGGCGACAGCGTGACGAAATCCACGCCCATCTGCTCGGCCAACGCCAGTTCTTCAGCGTTGTGGCACGACGCCGCGAGCCAGCGTTCCGCTGGTAACGGGCGCCCCGCCGCCGCGTATTTGCGCAGCTGTGCTGAGGTGATGTGCCAACCGGCAGAGGGGAAATCACCGAGCCATTCGAACGGCCCCTTGATCATCAGTTGCGCCTTGCCCGCACACAGCCCGGCCGCATCGACCGCCAGATCGCGATACTTGGGGTCATAGCCGTTCGGTGCGCGCAGCTGGATCAGTTTGATCCCGCCGGCAATCGCCTTCTGGATACCGCGCAGCAACGCCGGCGTTTCCAGTTCCTCCGGCGTAATCAAGTACTCCGCAGGCAAACGCGCGGCGGCAACGATCGGCTGGTTGGCGGCCGGGAATTCGTAGCTCGCCAGTTCCTTCGCCGTGACCCAGGCCAACGGCTGCCCTTCGGCACCGTGCGGTTCGCCGGTGAAGGCCGAGACTTCCCAGACATCCAGCAATACCTGTTTGTCGGGGTAATCGTGACGCACTTTGATCAGCGGGCGGGCTGAGCTAACTACTATGCCCAACTCTTCGTGCAGCTCACGGGCCAGTGCGCTTTCGACCGACTCGTCGGCCTCGACCTTGCCGCCGGGAAACTCCCACAGACCACCCTGATGTTGCGTGTCGGCGCGGCGGGCGATGAGGATTTTGCCACTGTTGTCACGAATGACCGCAGCGGCGACGTGTACACGTTTCACGGATTCAACTCCTCCAGTCCAGCCTTCTGCCATGCCTTGAAGGCGGGCCATTGGTAGACGGTTTCAACATAGGCTTCGTCGACGGCCGGCAGCGTCACCTGATAGGTGCGCAAACGCACCGCAATCGGCGCGAAGAAGGCATCGGCCAGACTCACCCGACCAAACAGGTACGGCCCGCTCTCGGTCGCGGCGGCGCGGCATTCGGCCCACAGTGCGAGCATGCGTTCGATGTCGACCTTCACTTCTGGCGGCACCGGGTTCAGCGGCGCGTCATGGTTGAGATTGAACGGCATATGATTGCGCATGGCGAAAAAGCCGCTGTGCATTTGGGCGCAGGCGGATCGCGCCTGGGCACGGGCGAATATATCTGTCGGCCAGAGTTGCTCGGACGGAAACTGCTCGGCGAGGTACTCGGCGATGGCTAATGAGTCAGCGATAGTGCCGCGCGAGGTTTGCAGCAGCGGGACCTTGGCAGTCGGCGAGTGCTTGAGCAGCAGCGCGCGGGTGTCGGGCTTGCCGAGTTTGATCAGTTCTTCGCTGTAGGGTGCGCCGGTCAGTTCAACGGCCAGGGCGGCGCGCAGGGACCAGGAGGAAAGCAGTTTGTCGCCGATGATCAGGTGCAGGGACATGGGTGTGGCGCCTTTTCGTCAGAGGAAGCTTCTAAACTTGTCGAGTCTGAACCATCGCTTTCGCGAGCAAGCTCGCTCCCACAGGTTCTTGGGTGTACACAGCATGTGTGAACGGCCGAAACCACTGTGGGAGCGAGCTTGCTCGCGAAGAGGCCGACAGCCCGCCCCCACCTTTTAGATCAAGTGCGGTATTCAGCGTTGATCTTCACGTATTCATGCGACAGGTCAGTGGTCCAGATGGTTTCGCTGCAATCGCCGCGACCCAGCTCGATACGGATGGTGATTTCTTCCTGCTGCATCACCGCCGAGCCCTGGGCTTCAGTGTAGGTCGCCGCACGGGCGCCACGGCTGGCAATGCACACGTCGCCGAGGAACACGTCGATCTTGCTCACATCCAGATCCGGCACGCCGGCGCGGCCGACGGCGGCGAGGATACGGCCCCAGTTCGGGTCGGAGGCAAACAGCGCGGTCTTGATCAGCGGCGAGTGCGCCACGGTGTAGCCAACGTCCAGGCACTCCTGATGGTTGCCGCCGCCATTCACTTCCACGGTGACAAACTTGGTCGCGCCTTCGCCGTCACGCACGATGGCCTGGGCCACGTCCATGCACACTTCGAACACCGCTAGCTTGAGTTTGGCAAACAGCTCGCCTTCGGCACGGGTGATTTCCGGCAGTGCAGCCTTGCCGGTGGCAATCAGCATGCAGCAGTCGTTGGTCGAGGTGTCGCCGTCGATGGTGATGCGGTTGAACGACTTGTTCGCGCCGTCGAGCATCAAGTTGTGCAGGACGTCGCGGGAGACTTTGGCGTCGGTGGCGATGTAGCCGAGCATGGTCGCCATGTTCGGACGGATCATGCCCGCGCCTTTGCTGATGCCGGTGACGGTGATGGTCACGCCGTCATGCTCGAACTGGCGGCTGGCGCCCTTCGGCAGGGTGTCGGTGGTCATGATCCCGGTGGCAGCGGCTTCCCAGTTGTTTTCCGACAGATCATCCAGTGCGGATTGCAGCGCGCCTTCGATCTTCTCGACCGGCAGCGGCTCGCCGATCACACCGGTGGAGTACGGCAGAATCTGGCTGGCATCAACGCCAGTCAGCTCGGCCAGTTTGGCAGTGGTACGTTCAGCGGCGGCCAGGCCAGGCTCGCCAGTACCGGCGTTGGCGTTGCCGGTGTTGGTCAGCAAATAACGCACGGCGTTCTGCACGCGTTTTTTCGCCAGGATCACCGGAGCCGCGCAAAATGCGTTCAAGGTGAACACGCCCGCCACGGTCGAGCCTTCGGCGCAACGCATCACAACGACATCTTTGCGCCCGGGGCGCTTGATGCCGGCCGAGGCGATACCGAGTTCAAAACCGGCAACCGGGTGCAACGTTGGCAAAGGACCAAGACCAACAGCCATGAATGCGCTCCTTACTCAATGATGTCAGCACCGTCACTCGCAGCGACGGTGGTTTAAATGGCAAAACGCCGCGACGGCAGGAGCCGGTCGCGGCGCGGGTATTTCAGCAGTTGAAACGGGGTTTACTGGATCTGCCCGTGGCAATGCTTGAATTTCTTGCCCGAACCGCAGTAGCACAGCTCGTTGCGGCCCAGCTTCTGCTCGTTGCGAACCGGCGCGGTAGCGAGGGCCACATCGACCTCTTCACCCAGTACTTCCGGTTGCTCCAGACCAGGGGCCTCGGCGTGTTCGAACTGCATGCGGGCGGCCAGTGCTTCGGCTTCCTGACGCAGACGTTGCTCTTCGGCTTCCGGATCTTCGCGGCGCACCTGAACGTGCGACAGCACACGGATCGAGTCGCGCTTGATCGAGTCGAGCAGTTCGGAGAACAGCGTGAACGACTCGCGCTTGTATTCCTGCTTCGGGTTCTTCTGAGCGTAACCACGCAGGTGGATACCGTGACGCAGATGGTCCATGGTCGACAGGTGGTCTTTCCACAGGTCGTCCAGCACGCGCAGTACGATTTGCTTCTCGAACGAGCGCAGTGCGTCGGCACCGGCCTGGTCTTCTTTCTCGTTGTACGCCGCCATCAGCTCGGTCATGAGCTTCTCGCGCAGGGTTTCTTCGTACAGGTGATCGTCTTCGTCGAGCCACTGCTGGATCGGCAGTGTCACGCCGAAGTCGCTGGCAATCGAAGCTTCCAGACCGGCCACGTCCCACTGCTCTGGCAGCGATTGCGGCGGAATGTGTGCGCTGACGGTAGCGTTGAGCACGTCCTGACGGAAGTCGGCGATGGTTTCACCGATGTTGTCGGCGGCCAGCAACGTGTTACGCATGTGATAGATCACTTTACGCTGTTCGTTGTTGACGTCATCGAACTCGAGCAGTTGCTTACGGATATCGAAGTTGCGGCCTTCAACCTTGCGCTGCGCCTTCTCGATCGCGTTGGTCACCATGCGGTGTTCGATCGCTTCGCCCGGCTGCATGCCCAGGGCTTTCATGAAGTTCTTCACTCGATCAGAAGCGAAGATACGCATCAGGCTGTCTTCCAGCGACAGGTAGAAGCGGCTGGAACCGGCGTCACCCTGACGGCCGGCACGGCCACGCAGCTGGTTGTCGATACGACGGGATTCGTGACGCTCGGAGGCAATCACCTGCAGACCGCCGGATTCCAGCACTTGCTGGTGACGCTTCTGCCAGTCGGCCTTGATCTGGGCAATCTGCTCAGGGGTCGGGTTTTCCAGCGACGCGACTTCAACTTCCCAGTTACCGCCCAACAGGATGTCGGTACCACGACCGGCCATGTTGGTGGCGATAGTCAGGGCGCCGGGACGACCGGCCTGCGCGATGATCTCGGCTTCTTTTTCGTGGAACTTGGCGTTCAGAACCTTGTGTTCGATGCCTTCCTTCACGAGCAATGCGGACATGTGCTCGGAGGTTTCGATGGTGGCAGTACCCACCAGCACCGGACGGCCGGCCGCCATGCTTTCCTTGATGTCCGCAACAATGGCCGCGTACTTCTCTTCGGCGGTCAGGAACACCAGGTCGTTGAAGTCTTTACGCGCCAACGGTTTGTTCGGCGGAATGACCATGACTTCCAGACCATAGATCTGGTGGAATTCGAACGCTTCGGTGTCGGCGGTACCGGTCATGCCGGACAGCTTGGTGTACAGACGGAAGTAGTTCTGGAAGGTGGTCGAGGCCAGGGTCTGGCTCTCGGCCTGAATGTTCAGGCCTTCCTTGGCTTCGATGGCCTGGTGCAGGCCTTCGGACAAACGACGACCCGGCATGGTACGACCGGTGTGTTCGTCGACCAGTACGACCTGACCATCCTGCACGATGTATTCAATGTTGCGATTGAACAGCTTGTGCGCACGCAGACCGGCATACACGTGGGTCAGCAGGCCCAAATTGTGTGCCGAGTACAGGCTCTCGCCTTCAGCCAGCAGGCCGACGCGGGTGAGCATGTCTTCGATGAACTGGTGACCGGCTTCGTTGAGTTCAACCTGACGGGTCTTCTCGTCAACGGTGTAGTGGCCAGCCTTGGTGACTTCGCCTTCGACTTCTTCAACGTGCAGTTCCAGCTGCGGGATCAGTTTATTGATCTCCATGTACAGCTTGGAGCTGTCCTCGGCCTGACCGGAAATGATCAGCGGGGTACGCGCTTCGTCGATGAGGATGGAGTCGACTTCGTCGATCACGGCAAAGTTGAGTTCGCGCTGGAATTTTTCTTCCATGCTGAACGCCATGTTGTCGCGCAGGTAGTCGAAACCGAATTCGTTGTTGGTGCCGTAGGTGATGTCGGCGGCGTAGGCCAGACGCTTCTCTTCCGGCGGCTGGAACGGCGTCACGACGCCGACGGTCAGGCCGAGGAATTCATACAGCGGGCGCATCCAGTTGGCGTCACGACGCGCCAGGTAGTCGTTCACCGTCACAACGTGCACGCCCTTGCCGGACAATGCGTTGAGGTAAACACCCAGGGTCGCTACGAGGGTTTTACCCTCACCGGTGCGCATTTCGGCGATCTTGCCTTCGTGCAAGGTCATGCCACCGACGAGCTGTACGTCGAAGTGGCGCATACCCATGATGCGCTTGCCGGCTTCGCGGGCGACCGCAAAGGCTTCTGGCAACAGCTTGTCGAGGGTTTCCCCTTTGGCGATGCGGGCCTTGAACTCAGAGGTCTTGGCGCGCAATTGATCGTCCGAAAGGGCCACCATTTGCTCTTCGAAGGCATTGACGAGCTGCACCGTCTTGAGCATGCGTTTGACTTCACGCTCGTTCTTGCTTCCAAAAAGTTTCTTTAACAAAGGCGCAAACATATCGGCAGGATCTTCCACACTAAAGGGATGGAGGGCGGCCCCGTGAGCGTCGCCCGTGCAGCCCTCATGGCCGCATGCGAACGAGCATTCTACCCGGAAACGGAAGTGAGGAAAGTGGCGATGTTCCACGATGCTGGCACTGCGCTTTGACGGGGCTCACTTAAAATAGGGGCGTTTTGCTCAACTTCAAGTCATACAAGGCAGAAGTTAGTCGTTGATTTAATGGGCAAAGCGAGGGCAAAAGCAATGGGCGAGTGATTTCGGCCTTTCTGCTACCATGGCGTTTCTGTTACTTCAGGTGTTCGATCATGGCATTTCGCCCTCTTACGGCCAGAGCACCCGCCGTTCTCCTGCGCGAAGCCAAGCCGCTCAAAGCCATCCTCGGTCATGCCCAACGACTGGGGCATTTGCAGCGTCTGCTCGAAAGCCAACTGCAACCCGCCGCCCGTGAACATTGCCATGTAGCGTCGTGGCGTGAGGGCAGTCTGTTGCTGATTGTCACCGATGGCCATTGGGCCACACGTCTGCGCTATCAGCAAAAACGCTTGCAGAGGCAGCTGCAGATGTTTGATGAGTTCGCCAGTTTGACGCGGATTCTGTTCAAGGTGCAGCCGCCGACCGTTCAACGCGGAGCGGCCGGGCACACGATGGATTTGTCGACGGATGCAGCGGCGACGATTCAGGCCACGGCGGACGGGATCACTGATCCGGGTTTGCGCGCGGCACTGGAACGACTGGCGGCGCACGCCAAAGCCAAGACCTGACAAATTCCCTGTGGGAGCGAGCTTGCTCGCGAATGCGGACTGTCATTCAACCTATGTGTTGCCTGACACGGCGCCTTCGCGAGCAAGCTCGCTCCCACAGGTTTCAGCGGCGTTTGCTGCCACCGAGTAAAGAGCCCATCAAGCCGCGTACCAGTTGTTTGCCGAGGTTATTGGCAGCCTGACGCATGGCTGACTTCAAGGCCTGCCCTGCTGCCGTACCCAGGAACTCTCCAGCCCTGTCCGCCAGACTCGGCTCTTGTGAAGCCGCTGGCGCTTCAGCCTCCGGCGCCAGCCCTTTACGCCCCATCAGAATTTCATACGCCGACTCACGATCGATCGGCTTGTCATAGCGGCCCTTGAACGGCGAGCCCGCAATCAACAGCGTGCGTTCGGTTTCGGTCAACGGCCCGATCCGCGACTGCGGCGGTGCGACCAGTACGCGCTGCACCATTTCCGGCGTGCCTTTCTCGGTCAGCGTGCCGACCAAGGCCTCGCCAATTCCCAGTTCAGTCAACACCGACAAGCTGTCGAACGCCGGATTCGGTCGGAAGCCGTCCGCCACCGCGCGCAGGGATTTCTGCTCTTTAGCGGTAAAGGCGCGCAAACCGTGTTGAATGCGTAAGCCAAGTTGCGCCAGCACGTCATCGGGCAAGTCCGCCGGCGATTGCGTAACGAAGTACACGCCAACGCCTTTGGAACGGATCAGCCGTACCACTTGCTCAAGTCGCTCCTGCAAGGCCTTCGGTGTATCGCCGAACAACAAATGCGCCTCATCAAAAAACAGCGCCAGCAGCGGTTTGTCGGCATCGCCGCGCTCGGGCAATTGCTCGAACAGTTCAGCCAGCAGCCACAACAGGAATGTCGCGTAGACCTTCGGCGCCTCGTGTACCAGTCGGCTGGCATCGAGCAAATGAATGCGCCCGCGACCATCGGCGGTCGGTTGCAGAATGTCTTCAAGTTGCAGTGCCGGTTCGCCGAACAAGGCTTCGGCGCCCTGCTGCTCAAGGATCGCCAGACGGCGTAGCAGCGCCTGACTGGAACCGGTGGTCATCAGCGCCGCGTCTTCACCCAACAGCTGCGGATTGTCCTTGAGGTGATTGAGCAGCGCTTTCAGATCCTTCAAGTCCAGCAGCAACAGGCCTTCGCGATCGGCGACCTTGAAGGCTGCATATAGCGCCGACTGCTGACTGTCGGTCAGTTCCAGCAAGCTGCCGATCAGCAACGGGCCCATTTCGCTCAACGTGGTGCGCAACGGATGACCGGACTCGCCGTGGATGTCCCACAAGGTCACCGGATAGGCCTGCGGCTTGTGGTTGAGCCACGGCATCCCGGCAATGCGCTCGGCCACCTTGCCCTGCGGGTTGCCGGCAGCGCCGAGGCCACACAGATCGCCCTTGATGTCAGCGGCAAATACCGCGACCCCGGCGTCGCTGAACGCCTCGGCCAAACGCTGCAAAGTGACGGTTTTACCGGTACCGGTGGCGCCCGCGACCAGTCCGTGGCGGTTGGCCAGGCGCATGGCCTGAGCGATCTGTTGGCCTGCGAGATCAGCGCCGATTACGAGTTGCGAGGAGTCAGGCATTTTGTCACCCAATGGTTAATCTTTGATTGCGCATGGCCGATAAAGAGGAGTGAGAGACCCCGACCACAAGTCAGGCCGGACATTTCCCTAAGGAGAGACGGAAATATCAGCTTGTTTTCACCCTTGCCCATTTTGCGCGCTTCTATAAAAGCATGCCCTGGACATTAAGACCTTAGCGGAACCCCAAGCCATGAACAAAAATCTGCGCTTCAGCCATAAAATTTTGCTTGCCGCCGCCCTCATCGTCATCGCCGCCTTCGCCTCGTTTACCTTGTACAACGACTGGTTGCAGCGCAATGCGATCCGCGATGACCTGAACAACTATCTCAACGAGATGGGCGAGGTCACTGCCGGCAATATCCAGACCTGGCTCAGCGGCCGCATTCTACTGATCGAGAACGCCGCCCAAAACATCGCCATCAACCCCGAGCCCGCCAACGTCGCCAGTCTGCTGGAACAGAAAAGCCTGACCTCGACGTTCATGGCGACCTATCTGGGCGATGCCACCGGGCACTTCACCATCCGTCCGGACACCAAGATGCCCGACGGTTTCGATCCGCGCGTGCGCCCTTGGTATAAAGGTGCCGAGGGCAGCAGCACCTCGACCCTGACCGAACCGTACATCGACGCTGCTACCGGCCAGTTGATCATTTCCATCGCCACTGCCTCGAAAAAGGCCGGCCAGAGCGTGGGTGTGGTTGGCGGCGACCTGAGCCTGCAATCGCTGGTCGACACCCTCGCCGCCCGGGACTTCGACGGCATGGGCTATGTGTTCCTGGTCAGCGCCGACGGCAAGATCCTCGTGCACCCGGACAAGGCCTTGGTGATGAAATCACTGAAGGAAGCCTATCCGCAGGACACGCCCCGCATCAGCAGCGACTTCAGCGAAGTCAACGTCGACGGCAAGACCCGCATCGTCACCTTCGCGCCGATCAAAGGCCTGCCGTCGGTGAACTGGTACATCGGGCTGTCGGTGGACAAGGATCAGGCCTTTGCGATGCTCAGCGAATTCCGCACTTCGGCAGTGATCGCGACCGTGATTGCCGTGGCAATCATCATTGCCCTGCTCGGCATGCTGATCCGCCTGCTGATCCAGCCGCTGCACGTGATGACCCGCGCCATGGAAGACATCGCCGATGGCGAAGGCGACCTGACCAAACGCCTGACCATCGTCAATAACGATGAATTTGGCGTGCTCGGTACCGCATTCAACCGTTTCGTCGAGCGTATTCACGGCTCGATCCGCGAAGTGTCGTCGGCCACCGGCCAGGTTAACGAAGTCGCCCTGCGCGTGGTCGCGGCATCGAACTCGTCGATGTACAACTCTGATCAGCAAGCCTCGCGCACCAGCAGTGTCGCCGCAGCGATCAACCAGCTCGGCGCCGCGGCGCAGGAAATCGCTCGCAACGCCGCCCAGGCTTCAAATCAGGCCAGCGACGCGCGCGGTCTGGCTGAAGACGGCCAGCAAGTGGTGGATCGCAGCATCAAGGCGATGAATCAACTGTCGAGCATGCTCAGCGCGTCGAGCAGCAACATCGAGTCGCTGAATAGCAAAACCGTGAACATCGGCCAGATTCTCGAAGTGATCACCAGCATTTCCCAACAGACCAACCTGTTGGCGCTCAACGCGGCCATTGAAGCGGCACGTGCCGGTGAAGCCGGCCGGGGTTTTGCCGTGGTGGCGGATGAAGTGCGCAATCTGGCGCACCGCACCCAGGAATCGGCGCAACAGGTGCAAACCATGATCGAGGAACTGCAAGTCGGCGCCCGTGAGTCGGTGAGCACCATGAGCGACAGTCAGCGTCACAGTCAGGACAGCGTCGAGATTGCCAACCTTGCCGGGGAGCGCTTGAACAGCGTGACCCAGCGCATTGGCGAGATCGACGGGATGAACCAGTCGGTGGCCACCGCGACCGAAGAGCAGACGGCAGTGGTGGAGTCGATCAATGTCGACATCACCGAGATCAACACGCTGAACCAGGAAGGCGTGGAGAACTTGCAGGCGACGTTGCGCGCGTGTTCGGACCTGGAGCAGCAGGCTTCGCGTCTGAAACAGCTAGTTGGCAGTTTCCGCATCTGAGATCAAAAGCCTACCCCCTCACCCCAGCCCTCTCCCCCAGAGGGGCGAGGGGGAAAGGGAGCCGATCGGGGGATTTTCCAGACCTGAGTTCGACTCAGGTCTCTCAAGTCGGTGTAACTCCAACATCCACCTCGGTCAGTCCCCTCTCCCTCCGGGAGAGGGTTAGGGTGAGGGCGCTCTTCAGCTACACCGCGCAATCCCGACCGAACATCTATTCTTGATAAAGGTCAACCAAGGGAGAACTACGCAACGGAGGGTTGATCACCGTGCATATCGCCGACATCACCATGTTCTACGCCCCGGCCAGCGGCGGCGTGCGTACTTATCTGGATGCCAAACACCGCCGGCTCGGAGTCAAATCCGGTACCCGCCACAGCCTGCTGATTCCCGGTGCGCACTTCGGCGAACACGACGGCGTTTACACGGTTCCCGCCCCCGCCCTGCCCTTCGGCAAAGGCTATCGATTCCCCCTTCGCCTCGCGCCATGGCGAAACGTCCTGCAGGATTTACAGCCCGATCTGATCGAAGTCGGCGACCCTTATCTGACCGCCTGGGCCGCCCTTGATGCGCGACGACAGCTGGATGTGCCGGTAATCGGTTTCTATCACTCGGATCTGCCCTTGCTGATCGGCAATCGCATGGGCCATTGGGTCACACCGAATATCGAGGCGTATGTCACCAGGCTTTACGGCAACTTCGATCGGGTTTTGGCACCCAGTCAGATCATGGCCGACAAGCTCAGCGGCCTCGGTGTACGCAATGTGTTCGTGCAACCGCTGGGCGTCGACCTGCAGACCTTTCACCCCAAAGCCCGCGACCCGCAACTGCGTGCAGAACTGGGCATCGCCGAAGACACCCGGCTGCTGATTTTTGCCGGACGCGGCTCGAAAGAGAAAAACCTGCCGGTATTGCTCAAATGCATGCAACGCCTCGGCCCGCGCTATCACCTGCTACTGGTCGGTTCGTCGATGCCCACCGCGGTGCCGGAAAACGTCAGTGTGATCGACGAATTCTGCCCCGCGCCACGCGTCGCGCAGTTGATGGCCAGTGCGGATGCCTTGCTGCATGCCGGCGACCAGGAAACCTTCGGCCTGGTGATCCTCGAAGCCATGGCCTGCGGCATTCCCGTGGTGGCCGTGGCCGCCGGGGCTTTCGAAGAGATCGTCACTGATTCCTGCGGCCTCCTGTGCGCACCGAACAACCCGCAAGCAATGGCCAATGCCGTGCGCGAACTGTTCAGTCGCGGCGGTAGCAAACTTGGCACACTGGCGCGCCAGCATGTCGAAACCCACTATGCGTGGGATACGGTGGTCGACAGTTTGTTGGGCCACTATCACGCCGTACTCGGACATACGCTGCCCAAGGTGGCCAATGGTTGAATCGATGAACGACCGCGCCGTCTTGCTGGTGCTGCACGACGTCGCTCCGTCGACGTGGGCGGATTACCAGCCGTTTGTCGAGGCCGTCGACGCCTTGGGCAACGTACCGATCACGTGGCTGGTCGTTCCGAATTTCCACCGGCACAACGCCCTCGACGATCACCCGGCATTTTGCCGACGGCTCGATGAGCGCGTCGCCCGTGGCGATGAGTTGGCGTTGCACGGTTATTTCCACGATGACCAGGAGCCCGGCCCGACGACGCCGCACGACTGGTTCATGCGCCGCGTTTACACCCATGAAGGCGAGTTTTACCGTTTGTCCCGGGAAACCGCCCTCGCTCGCCTGCGCACCGGCATCGAAGTCTTCCAGCGCCACGACTGGCCACTGCACGGTTTCGTTGCCCCGGCGTGGTTGATGAGCAACGGCACCCGCCAGGCCCTGCGCGGTTTGCCCCTGTGCTACACCAGCGATCCGCAGCATCTGTATCGACTGCCGGATTTCACCGCGATCGATGCGCCGGGTCTGGTCTGGAGCGCTCGCAGCGCCTGGCGAAGGGGCCTGTCGAAGATTGTCAGCGAGCAGCGTCAACAGCGTTGGCGTCGGGCGCCGATGATTCGTCTAGGCTTGCATCCCGTGGACATGCGCCACGGTTTTTCCCGTGATTACTGGCTGCACACCCTCGAACGACTGCTGAGCGAAGGACGCGTACCGATGACCAAAATCCACTGGCTCGCCCAACAGCGCGGTCAACTGGGAAGCGCCGCATGAGTCGCGGCATTCTCTTGCTGATCGGCCTGCTCGCGGCGGTGCTGATTCCGGTTGTGCTGGGTGGCGGCGACACCTGGGCGCGGCTGCAGAGTTTCCCGTTGCACTGGCTGTTGATCATGTTCGGCATGATCCTGCTTTGCTGGGGCATCAATACCTTGCGTCTGCGCCTGCTACTCGGTGATCAGCGCGAGCGCGTCACGCCGCTGCAAAGCCTTGGTGTAGTGATGGCCGCCGAATTCGCCTACTGCGCGACTCCCGGTGGCAGCGGCGGGCCGTTGACGATCATGGCCCTGTTGGCCCGCTCCGGCGTGCGGCCGGCGCGGGGCAGCGCGGTGTTTGCCATGGATCAGCTCAGCGATTTGCTGTTCTTTCTCTGCGCCCTCAGCGGCATTTTGATTTATGCGCTGTTCCAGCACCTCAGCGATCGCCTCGAGTGGTTGCTGACCGTCAGTGCGATTTCGCTGTTCGGCGGTTTATTCAGTTGTGTGCTGGTCGCGCGCTATCACCGCACCTTGATTCGCGTGAGCGGTCGCCTGCTGGCAAGGATGAACGTCAAGGCCAGTACCCGCCGTCGCTGGGCGCGCAAGTTGCTGCATTTTCTCGCGGCGTTTACCGATACATTGAAGTTGCCCTGGCAAACATTGATCAAAGTATTCGCCCTGACGTGTGTGCATTGGTTGCTGCGCTACAGCGTGCTGTATCTGGCGCTACGCGGCCTGGGCGCGGACTTGCAGTGGGCGTGGAGTTTTCTGGTGCAGATGCTTTCGCTGGGCGCCGGGCAATTCAGCCTGCTGCCGGGCGGCGCGGGGGCGGCGGAGTTGACGTCGGCAGCGTTGCTGGCGCCGATGGTGGGGAAATCCACTGCAGCGGCGGCGATTCTGATTTGGCGGGTGGTGACGTATTACTTTTATCTGCTGGTCGGGGGGCCGGTGTTTTTGTTGATGCTGGGCCGACCGCTGTTGAGGAAACTGATGAAGGTGGGGCAGGCTTGATCGTCCGGTCGCGCCCCGTGCCTTTGGCTGCGCCTAAATGATCGCGCCTCAGGCATCGTCTTTGTTGTCGTCGGACTTCTCTTGCAATTGTTCCCACAACTCCGCAGCGCCGGGAAACTCGGTGCCATCCTCCGGGCTCATGTCCTCGGGATCATATCGACTCAAACACCCTTCGCCCAACGTCGCCGGCGCTTTGGAAGTGGCTTTGTCCAGTGGATCGGCCATGGCTTATCCTCACAGCTGAAATGAAAAAGGGTCTGGACGATTGAACGCCCAGACCCTTGGTTTTTCAAGCCCGTGGGGTTGAGATCAGAACACCACAGTCTTGTTGCCGTGCACCAGCACGCGGTCTTCGAGGTGATAACGCAGGCCACGAGCCAAGACCATCTTCTCGACGTCACGGCCGAAACGCACCATGTCTTCGATACTGTCACTGTGGCTGACACGCACCACGTCCTGCTCGATGATCGGGCCGGCGTCCAGCTCTTCGGTCACGTAATGGCAGGTCGCGCCGATCAGCTTCACGCCACGCAGCGACGCCTGGTGATACGGCTTGGCACCCACGAACGACGGCAGGAAGCTGTGGTGAATATTGATGACCTTGTGCGCGTATTCGCGGCACATGTCTGGCGGCAGGATCTGCATGTAACGCGCCAGCACCACCACTTCGGCATCGTGCTGCTTGACCAGACGCGACACTTCGTCGAAGGCCGGTTGCTTGTCCTGCGGATTGACCGGGACGTGGTAATAAGGAATGCCGTGCCACTCGACCATGCTGCGCAGGTCGTCGTGGTTGGAAATCACGCAGGAGATTTCGCAGTCCAGTTCATCGCTGTGCCAGCGGTGCAGCAAGTCCGCGAGACAGTGCGATTCGCGGCTGGCCATCAGCACAACGCGTTTTTTCTGCTCGGTGTCGGTGATGCGCCAGTCCATCGAGAACTCTTCGGCGATCGGCGCAAACTTCTCGCGCAGCACTTCAATACCGAAAGGCAGCGAATCGGCACGAATTTCGTGACGCATGAAGAACCAGCCCACCTGGTTGTCCGAGTGGTGGCTCGCTTCGGTGATCCAGCCGTTGTGGGCTGCCAGAAAATTACTGACTTTGGCAACAATGCCAACGCGGTCCGGGCAAGATATCACCAGCCGAAAAGTGCGCATGAGGGGGAAACTCCAGAACTTCGCAAAGGCCGCCATTCTAGCGGCTGCGCAGGAAAACTGCAGTATTGATCAGCAACGGGAGGCGCCAGGCTCAGTGCTACGGATTCTTGATGAGTAACCGACAGACTGGTGCTGATCCTGCGGGATCGCTTGATCAGACAACTGTGAATATCTGTGATGACTCGATCACACTATTTAACTGAATATTCAATAGAGAGCAGTTTCTCGTAACTAATTTAAATAAAAACCCCGGTTAAATGTTTACTTGATGAAACAGCCTGACTATTATTGCGGCACTGTCCCCCTGCCATCCCGCACTCTACTAAGGTAGTAATCATGTCCTTGATCAACGAATATCGCGCCACCGAAGAAGCCATCAAAGAGCTGCAAGCCCGTTTGAAGAACCTGTCCCAAGACGACAAACTGCAAGCCGAGCTGGAATTCGAAGGCAAACTGCGCACCCTGATGGGCGAATACTCCAAATCCCTGCGTGACATCATCGCGCTGCTGGATCCGGAAGCTAAAACCAAAGCAGTACGCGGCGGCGCAGTAAAAACTACCGGCACCAAGCGTGCTCGCAAAGTTAAACAATACAAAAACCCGCACAACGGCGAAGTCATCGAAACCAAAGGTGGCAACCACAAAACTCTGAAAGAGTGGAAAGCCAAGTGGGGCGGTGACGTGGTTGAAGGCTGGGCTACCCTGCTGGGCTAAGCCGCAACGTCTTCGCAGAGCGATCCGCGAAAAACAAACGCCAGCGAATGCTGGCGTTTTTTTATGCCCGGGATTTAAGCCCGGTCATGTTCGATTTCAAAGATTCAAACGTTTGCGCAATGCCTGGACATAATTCTGCCATTCATTGAGCACCTCACTCTGCATCGGCGTGGCATTAATCGACCATTGCTCGGCCGCCTCGGTAAAAGATTTCAAGGTATTCGGTGCGCCGCACTCAGGCGTGGACAAACGCTGCTGACAAAATATCCTCCAGCGTTCTTGCTCTTCGAAATTCAACGTCTCGGGAAAGTTGCGTGCGCGATATCGAAAGAGTAATTCAGGCAAACGTTCGTCATCGAAAGGCCATTGCTCTTGCGCTAGTTGTGCCGGGTCAGCGCTCCTCACTTGCTCACATAGACGTCGGTCACGGTCACCGATAAATCCGTCGTACAACTGTTGTTCCGGATCCTCGCTCGGAATGAAATCTTCGCTGACATAAATCTCTGCAACTTTATCTTTCCAAACTTGCTGTGCGTCAGTTAGCCGCAGTGCTCGCTGTTGATAAAGCGCCATGTCCAGCCCCAGACGTTGCTGATCCTGCGCACGCAAAACCGCAAGCGGCGCCACCACCGGACAACGGTTGATGTGAATCAGCTTGAGCGGCACCGGCAATTCGCCTTCCAGCAAATCATCACGACGCGTGTACAAACGCTGGCGCAGGGTCTGCGCGTCCAGATCGAGCAACCCCTGCGGGTCGAGGTGCAGATCGCAGACGATCAAGGCGTTACGGTTTTTTGGATGCCAGGCTAATGGCAGCACCACACCGACATAACTGCGCGCGGCCGAGAAACGCCCGGAAATATGCACCAGTGGCTGCAGCAGACGAATCTGATCCATGACCTTTTGCTTGCTACGCAACTGGAACAGCCAGTCATAGAGTTTTGGCTGTTTCTCGCGGATCAACCGTGCCAGTGCAATGGTCGCGCGCACATCCGACAACGCTTCGTGGGCATGCCCGTGATCGATATTGTTCGCGGCGGTCAGGCGTTCTAGCTTGAGCGTCACCCGACCTTCGTCATCGGTCGGCCAGACCAGGCCGTCAGGACGCAGCGCATAAGCAGCGCGCACCACATCGATCAGATCCCAGCGACTGTTACCGCCCTGCCACTCCCGGGCGTACGGATCGAAAAAGTTGCGATACAGGCTGTAACGGGTCATCTCGTCGTCGAAACGCAGGGTGTTGTAACCCGCGCCACAGGTGCCGGGGGCCGCCAGTTGGGCATGCACCCGCGTCATGAAATCAGCCTCGCTCAAGCCTTTTTCGGCCAACTGGCTCGGGGTGATGCCGGTAATCGCGCAGGCCGCCGGATGCGGCAGGATGTCTTCGCTGGGCTGACAATAGAGGTTGACCGGCTCGTCGATCTCGTTGAGCGCATGGTCGGTGCGAATTCCGGCCACTTGCAGTGGGCGGTCGTTTCGCGGATTGATGCCAGTGGTTTCGTAGTCGTACCAGAAGATTGAAGTCACGGGCGGTTCCTGAACAGAAGATCGGCAAAGTCTAGGCGCTCGACCGCGCTCGCGGCCAGCCTCGTGTCATTCAAACACTTCGTACTTCACGATGTGCAATACATAGTTATGTCGTTTTCCCCCGAGAGGCTGCTAGCATCGACCTCACTTGCACCCCGAACAGGCGAACACCAGGTAGCCCATGCTCGAGACCACAGCACCGCCAAGGAAAGCACCGCTGGCCCCGCCGCTGGATACGCGGCATCAGGTCGAAACGCCGGAAGGCATCGACCTGCCGTTGCGTCCCGCCGGGTTAATGGTGCGTGCCGTAGCCTTTGCGATCGATCTGGCCCTGCGCGGCGTGATCATGGGGGTGCTGTTCATCGCCCTGGCGTTTCTCGGCAAGCTCGGCATGGGCCTCGGCTCGCTACTGCTGTTTGCGATCAGCTGGTGGTACATGGTGCTGTTCGAAGTGCTGCGTCAGGGCCGCTCGCCGGGTAAACAATGGATGGGGTTGCGCGTGGTGCACGATGACGGCACCCCGGTTGGCTGGTCGGCCTCGTTGCTGCGCAACCTGCTGCGTTTTGTCGATCTGCTGCCCTTCGGCTACTTCCTCGGCATCCTCAGTTGCCTGCAACACCCGACCTTCAAACGCCTTGGCGACATCGCCGCCGGCACATTGGTGGTCTACAGCGAACGCCCGCTGACTCGCCCGCAACTGCCTGAAGCCGAACCACGGCGTTCGCCCGTCCCCCTGACGCTTGCAGAACAACGCGCCGTGCTGGGTTTTGCCGAGCGCCAAGGTGAATTATCGCCTGCACGGATCAATGAACTGGCAGCCCTGCTCGCCCAGCCATTGCACATTTCTGCGCCCAAGGCTGTGGCTGAACTCAATGGCATCGCTCGCGGCTTGTTGGGCCCGACATGAAGCAAAGTCTTTTCGAAACGCGGCACAAGGCCGAATGGGAGCGTTTTGCGCTGGCCCTTGAACGCCTTGAGCACGGCAAGGAGACCTCGCAAGTCGCCGGTTTCCCCAAAGCCTACCGCCGGCTTTGCCAGCATCTGGCGTTGGCGCAGGATCGCGGCTACAGCAGTTTCCTCATTGATTCGCTGCAACAACAAGTGCTGCGCGGACATCAACAGCTTTACCGTCACCGCAGTCGACTCGGCGCCAATCTGCTGAGTTTCATCCTCGCCGACTTCCCCCGCCTGGTCCGTGCCGAATGGCCCTTTGTGCTGGTCGCCAGCCTGCTGTTCTTCGGCAGTCTGATCGGCGTCGGCGTGTTGGTGTATGTATTTCCCGAACTGGTCTACAACCTGATCCCCGCCGATCAGGTGCGCGAGATGCAAGGCATGTACGACCCGGTCGCCGGCCACCTCGGACGCCCCGCCGAACGTGCGGCCAGCGAAGACTGGGTAATGTTCGGTTACTACGTGATGCACAACATCGGCATTGCCTTTCAGACTTTCGCCAGTGGCTTGTTGCTAGGCGTCGGCAGTGCGTTCTTTCTGTTCTACAACGGCATGGTCATCGGCGCGGTCGCCGGGCATCTCAGCGAGATCGGTTTCGGCCAGACTTTCTGGTCATTCGTCATCGCCCACGGCGCCTTTGAACTCAGCGCCATCGCCCTCGCCGGGGCCGCCGGCCTGGAACTCGGCTGGGCGTTGATCGCACCCGGGCGGCTGACCCGCAGCGAAGCGCTGAAACGCGCCGCACGCAAAAGCGTGTTGCTGGTCTGCGGGGTGATGTTGTTCCTGTTGATTGCCGCGTTTATCGAAGCTTATTGGTCGTCGAAAACCAGCGTCACACCACTGACCAAGTATCTGGTCGGCGCCGGGCTTTGGACGTTGGTCGCGGTCTATCTGTTGTTCGCCGGAAGGACCCGCCATGCGCCTGAGTGACGCCACCGTGGTGATCCGCCCGCGCACGACCTGGGAAGCCATGGACCTCGGCGTGCTGATGAGCCAGCAACATCGGCGTCTGCTGATGACCAGTTGGGCGATCGTCACCCTGCCGCTGTTCGCTTTGCTCAGCCTGTTGCTATGGGACTCGCCGTCGCTGGCGGTGTTTATCTTCTGGTGGCTGAAACCGGCGTACGAACGTCTGCCGCTGTACATCCTGTCGAAAGCGCTGTTTGGCGAAACACCTACACTCAAGCAAGCTCTGCGCGAATGGCCGCGCCTGCTCAAACCGCAACTGCTGGCCAGCCTGACCTGGCGCCGCCTGAGTTTCAGCCGCAGTTTTCTGCTGCCGGTGGTGCAACTCGAAGGCCTCGATGGCAGCGCCAGGCAACAACGCTTGCACGTGCTCCTGCAACGCAACGCTGGCGCCGCGCAGTGGCTGACCATCATTGGCGTGCACCTGGAAACCGCGCTGTGGATCGGCTTGATGGTGCTGTTCTATATGTTGCTTCCGGAGCAAATCGAAACGGATTGGAGCTGGCAGTCACTGATTCTCGCGGCGGATCAAGACTGGCACTGGCTCGAACACCTGACCAATGCTTTCTACGCGCTGGTGCTGGTGGTGTGGGAGCCGATCTATGTCGCCTGCGGGTTCAGCCTATATCTGAACCGGCGCACACAACTGGAAGCCTGGGATATCGAACTGGTGTTTCGCCGCTTGCGACAGCGCCTGAACAACGGTGTATTGGGAGTGATGCTGGCGGTCTTTCTGGTGCTGCCGAATATGCCGTCGACCTGGGCGGCCGAGCCTGATGACAGTCCGCAGGCACCGCGTTTGTTGAATCAACCACTCACCAGCCAGGCCTCACGGGACAGCATCAAGGCATTGCTTGAACAGCCGCCGTTCAAGAACAAGGAAGTCGTCACCCGCTATCGCTTTGGCGACGACCCGGCGAAACCTGCCGAAGCGCAGAAGCCGGGTGAAGCGCCACAGTGGCTGAAAACCCTGCTGGACTGGCTCGACGGGCAACACTTGAATGGACTGGCGAAGATTATTGAAATGCTGTTGTGGGGCACGGTGATTGCTGCGTTCGGCTGGCTGATCTGGCGTTATCGCGACTATCTCCAAGCGTTCGTCAGCCGCCGTCCGAGACTGCCTGCCAAACCGAAACGCGCGCTGCCGCAACAAGCCTTCGGTCTGGACTTGAACCGCGACACCTTGCCTGACGACATTGCAGGCAGCGCCGAACACCTCTGGCAAAGCCAACCTCGTGCAGCGCTGGGCCTGCTGTATCGAGGGCTGCTCAGCCATCTGCTCGACGACTTCGACATGACCCTGAAACCCGCCGATACCGAACTTCAGGTACTCGCGCACGTTGAACAATTGCAACGCCCGGAACTGCTCGCCTTCAGCCGCAGCCTGACCACCCATTGGCAGAACATGGCCTATGGGCATCGTG
This sequence comes from Pseudomonas sp. 3B-A001-10F, assembly GCF_056313565.1. Classification (NCBI taxonomy): domain Bacteria; kingdom Pseudomonadati; phylum Pseudomonadota; class Gammaproteobacteria; order Pseudomonadales; family Pseudomonadaceae; genus Pseudomonas; species Pseudomonas sp. 3B-A001-10F. The sequence goes on along the minus strand of NZ_JBQYFW010000008.1, from coordinate 22,184 downwards.
TCCCGGCAGCCTCCCTGAAGCAGGAGCTGTGCGATGGCTGGCGCGCCTTGTTTGGTCCCGGAGCCGCCCGTTGAATCGCCGGACACTGTGGTGGGTGGCTGCGTTGATAGCCCTGTTAATCGGCACGCTGAGCGTGTTCCTCTACCTCAACGCCACGCCTTATCAGGAAGAAGTCGATCACGGGCCCTCGCCCGCCGCGCAAGCCAATCCATACCTGGCCGCCGAGCTGTTTTTACGTGAACGCGGGCTCAACGTCAGCCATACCGAAAGCCTCGCGACACTCCCCGATATCGACCCGCGCCGCCACACGTTGCTGTTGTTCAACGACCGCTCAAGCATGACCCCGCGTCAGGTTGACCAAGTGTTGAACTGGACCCGCGCAGGCGGGCGGCTGGTGTTCGTCGCCGAATCTTTGTGGGATGAACAGAGCAAACAAAGCAACGACTTGTTACTCGACCGGGTGCAATTGCATCAATCCCTGAGCAAGGATCTGAAAGATTTACCCGCAGACGCTGAACCAGAGCGCTTCCCGCAACTGACCAGACTTTATCTGGAAGACGAAGACGCACCGGCCTACGCTGGCTTCGACACCGACTTCCACCTCGACGACCCGAAGAATCTGGCGCAAGCCTGGGCCAACAGCGCCAAGGCCACGCACATGATGCAGCTGCCCTACAGCCTGGGCACGATCACCGTGGTCACCGACGCCGAGCTGTGGAAGAACAAGACCATCAGCCAATACGACAACGCCTGGCTGCTCTGGTATTTGAGCGCCGACACCGACGTCACATTGATCTACAACACCGAGCACGATGGCCTGCTGACCTTGCTCTGGCGCTACTTCCCGCAAGCCATTGTCGCTTTGCTCGCGTTGATCGGCCTGTGGCTCTGGCACGTCGGTGTGCGTCATGGCCCACTGCAATTACCCACCCCGAGTGGACGCCGGCAATTGCAGGAACACCTGCGCGCCAGCGCCGATTTCCTGTTGCGCCACAACGGCCAGCAGGCGTTGCTGCAAGCACTGCAACAGGACGTTCTGCGCCGTGCCCGTCGCCGTCACCCCGGCTTTGACCAATTGAACGTTGCCGAACAGTGGCTGGCGTTGTCGCGTCTGACCCGACAACCCACCCGCGCCATCAGCCAGGCCCTGAGCCCGGTGCCGGATCGGCGCCTGTCCAGCGCCGATTTCTGCCGCCAGGTCGCCCACCTGCAAACCTTGAGGAACACGCTATGACTGAACAGATCGAGCCCGGCAGCGCCAGCCACGCCGCCCAGCAACGCCAGCGTGCCAGCCAGTTGGCGCAAGCAGTACGCGGTGAATTGCAAAAAGCGCTGATCGGCCAGAACCAGGTGATCGATGACGTGCTGACGGCGCTTATCGCCGGCGGTCATGTGCTGCTCGAAGGCGTGCCGGGACTGGGCAAAACCCTGCTGGTGCGGGCGTTGGCCCGTTGTTTCGGCGGCGAGTTCGCGCGGATTCAATTCACCCCGGATCTGATGCCCAGCGACGTCACCGGCCATGCCGTGTACGACCTGCAAACCGAGCAGTTCAAGCTGCGCAAAGGCCCGCTGTTCACCAATCTGCTGCTGGCCGACGAGATCAACCGCGCCCCGGCGAAAACCCAGGCGGCCTTGCTCGAAGCGATGCAGGAGCGCCAGGTCACGCTCGAAGGTCGCGCCCTGCCGATCGCGCAACCGTTCATGGTCCTCGCCACGCAGAACCCGATCGAACAGGAAGGCACTTATCCCCTGCCGGAAGCCGAACTCGACCGGTTCATGCTCAAGGTGCGCATGGACTACCCCGACGCCGATCAGGAGCTGAACATGGTGCGCCAGGTCTGCCGCTCGACCCGCGCCGACATGCTCGATGTGCAACCGCTGCGCACCGTGTTGCAAGCCAAGGATGTGCAAGCCCTGCAACGGATTGCCAGTGATTTGCCACTGGACGATCAGGTTCTCGATTACGCCGTGCGCCTGGCGCGCGCCACGCGCACCTGGCCGGGGCTGACCCTGGGCGCCGGGCCGCGCGCCTCGATTGCTCTGGTGCGTTGCGCCCGTGCCCGCGCCTTGTTGCGTGGCGGCGAGTTCGTGATTCCCGACGACATCAAGGGCTGCGCGCTGGCCGTGCTGCGCCATCGCGTACGCATCGCGCCGGAGCTGGACATCGAAGGCCTGCAGGTCGATCAAGTGCTCGCACAATTACTCGACCAAGTTCCGGCGCCGCGCCTGTGAAACCCTCGCGCCTGCTGTTGATCTGGCTGGCCTTGCTGCTGCTCATCGGCATTGTGCTGGGCACGTTGCGCGCACTGCTGATCGACACTCCGGCGAGCCTGATATCGATCAACTGGGGTTTGCTGCTCGCGCTGCTGGCTCTGGCGGCGCTGGATGCGTTGCGTCTGCACCGTTTGCCAACACCGCGCATCACCCGGCAGATGCCCGGCAGTCTGGCGCTCGGCCGATGGAGTGAGGTGCGCCTGGAAGTCGAACACGACTTCAGCGAACCGATGCACATTCGACTCTTCGACCACCCGCCAGAAGGCCTGAGCTTCGAAAACCTGCCGCTGTCGATTGAATTGCAACCCGGCCAGCGCAGCCTGCTCGGCTACCGCCTGCGCCCACTGAAACGCGGGCATTTCAGCTTCGCCCACTGCGAAGTCAACCTGCCCAGCCCCTTGGGATTATGGTCAGGCAAACGCTTGCTCAGGGTCAGCGACCAGACCCGCATCTACCCCGACTTCGCCCGGCTCTACGGCGGTGAGTTGCTGGCGGTGGACAATTGGCTCAGCCAGCTCGGCGTGCGCCAACGGCAACGGCGCGGTCAGGGCCTGGAATTCCATCAATTGCGCGAGTTTCGAGAAGGCGACAGCCTGCGCCAGATCGACTGGAAAGCCACCGCACGCCAGCGCTCACCGATTGCCCGTGAATATCAGGACGAGCGCGATCAGCAGATCATCTTCCTGCTCGACTGTGGCCGACGCATGCGCAGCCAGGACGATGAACTGTCGCACTTCGACCACGCGCTCAATGCCTGCCTGTTGCTCAGTTATGTAGCCTTGCGTCAGGGCGATGCGGTGGGTTTGAGTACCTTCGCTAGCGAACACCCACGCCATCTCGCGCCGGTCAAAGGCAGCGGCCAATTGAACGTGCTGCTCAACACGGTTTATGACCTCGACAGCACGCAGCGCCCTGCCGATTATCAGGCCGCCGCCAATCAACTGCTGACCCGACAGAAGCGTCGGGCACTGGTGGTGCTGGTAACCAACCTGCGCGATGAGGACGATGAGGAGCTGCTGAGCGCGGTCAAGCGCCTGAGCGCACAACATCGAGTGTTGGTGGCCAGTCTGCGCGAAGAAGCGCTGGACACGTTACGCCAGACCACGGTGCAAACGCTGCCCGAAGCGCTGGCTTACTGCGGCACGGTGAGTTACCTGAATGAGCGGGCAGAACTCCATGAGCGGTTGAGCGCTCATGGCGTTCCGATGGTGGATGTCCGGCCCGCAGAACTGGGGGCCGAACTGGTGACGCGGTATCTCAGTTGGAAAAGAAGTGCGGCGCTTTGATCATCTCTCGATCCGCACGTGCACAGATCCGCTGCTCGAGGTACCGTCAGGATTCTCGACTTTGACATCAAGGGAAACGGTTTCCGACAGATCCATCACCCTCCAAGAGGTTTCGTATTTACCGTTGCCATTTGTACTGTAATCAATGAATGGCCTGCCGTTAATGGAGACAAGAATTTTCCTTTTCGGCATCGGTTCTCCAGAAGCCTTGTCTACGATCAACGCAGTCATGGTTACCCAGTCGTTCACGAAAGCCGGATTCGGCGCAGCGACGACGGACTTCACAACTGCAGGACGTTCAGTGACAGTCAACCGCAGCGTTTCCACATCCCAGCCAGCCAAGCCGCCCTTTACCGACGCCCACAACGCTGCCTCACCTGCAGTGCCCAAGACAAAGCGCACCGTTGCCATCCCATCGGTACCCGTCAGTGTTGCCGGTAAAGATGTGTTGTTGTATTCCCACATCACTTCGACATTAGCCAAAGGCTCGCCGGTATTGGCTGAAACCACCAAAGCCTGAGCTGAAATTTCTTGCCCCGGATAACCGGTCAGATCATCGCTGAACATTTCCTTGATCTGTCGAGGTTCATGCAGGAAATACGGCAACGAAATCGATTCCGAATACTGCGTGTCCCCCACCGTCGCGGTCAGTTGCGCCGCTCCGGGCGTCTTGGGCACAAAGCGGATCCGCGCCACGCCGTAGAAGTTGGTGGTCGTCGTCACCTCGCCAAGATCCGCACTGCGCCAGACAACGTTCATCCCCGCCATCGGCCTGCCACTGATGGCCGAAACAACGGTGATCTGCTCGGACACAGCCTCGCCCCAGTACAGCGTCTGGCTAACCCGCGAACGCTCGGCGATTTTCACCACTTGGGCGCCTTCGCCCACCGACATTGCATTGACAGGTGACCATCGAGCCAGGCTTTCGCAGGCCAGAAACAAGCCGAAACTGCCGTTACGCTTGTCATCGATCATGAAGGAATCGGTGAATCCCGCCTCGCGGCTGAAAACTCTTGGCAAACCGAGTACGGGCTGAGTAAAACGAATGCCGAGTGCCTCAGGTCCGGTGCCGACCATGCCCAACGTCAAATTTCGACCGGACAAGAAGGTGTCTTGCGGGGCAGTTACATCGATTCTATGGGTCAGTTTGCGACGCGCAAAACCAGTGTCCTGGCCGAAAGGCTGTGCAGGTCCGTTGTCCATACTGAACTGCAATCGAGCCCACGGATCGTCGGCCAGCGAACAGACCTCCATCGAACGTGTATCTGTAGCATTGTCATACGGACTGCTGACAGACACCTCAACCGTTGCCGATCCGCCTGTGGTTGCCCCATACGCAAAGCCTGCCCAGCCATCGTCAGCAGTCACATGTTCTTCAGAATGACCATCCACCTTCCACTGCGTTGGCACTTGAACCATGGCAGCTTCCGAGAAATCCGAACGTACTTTCGCCCACATCCATGCTGGGTCCTGACCCACGATCGGGAAAACGGCAGACTCACGTACGGTTTCAATGCTGAGTTTGTTGTGGCCCAAGTGCATTCTGGTGACATCCGTCGAGCCAGCCCCCCCCGTCAAGAATTTCAGACCGAACGCCCCGCCCCCCTGACTATCGGAACAATCCAGTGTCCAGGTCATGCCACTTTCATCAATAACATTGTGGCTATGTGGAGGCGGGTCGAGAACGATGTCCATCTCTGACGCTGGAGTTCCGGACCATTGCAAATCCATGGCAAGCCCCACCAGGGCACTCAGTGCTTTGGTTCTGAAAATATACCGGTGTACGGCACCCAGGCAGGGATACAGCAACTGACCTCGGTCGGTGCTCATATGATCCAGTTCCAGAGTGAACTCATCGTAAATATCCGGTGAAACCAAGCGGCCGAGCAACTCTCGATCTTCCAGTGAATCGGTCAACAACCGCAGTCCGAACATGCTGCTGCGGCTCTTGGCGAATTCAGAACTCAGAGTCCAGATCAGCGGTTCATCTGCCCGCAATACCCTGGGCTCGCCAAGTTCACTCACCACCAGCCCGATGCCTGGGTCGTCAATGCCCCATGCCAACGTGATTTCCTGGCCGATAAGAGGACTGTCGGCGAGAGCAGTAACCACCAGGGAATGGGTCAGGCCTCGTTTGCAGACAACCCCTAGATCCTGGTTGATCAGACCACGATCAAATGTGATGTTGACCTTGTCCTTCCATGAACTCCTGGCAATCGCGGTCACGCTGAATTCGCACTCATGCGACTCGGCCGATTCATGCGCTCGCACCGCCGCGGTGATCGCATGAATCCCGTGTTCTCTGGTGTAAAACTTCAGGCTCCCCCAACCACCGCTTCCCGTTTGGCTCTGCACGACGCTTTCGGCCATTTGCCACTCGACCAGCGCACCGATCACCGGTTCGCCGTCGCCCTGATCAGTAACATGCACCACTTGCAAGCGCAGGTACGCACTTTCGTGTTCCTCCACCACCGGACTATTCTCGGCCTGACGCACCTCTTTGATCCTGATCCTGTTGCGCGCCAGCGACATACGTTTTCTGGGCGACGGCAACAACAGCTTCGAGCAGACCAGTGACAACTCGAATATCCCGTCGCGCCGGTCTTCGCAGTTCAGCGTCCAGGATGCAGTGCCCCCTCCATCGATCGGCATGGGCACCGATGTTTCCAGTGGCGGACTGACCACGACACCCAGTTGCCCAGGCTTGTCACCGTGCCAATGCAGATAGAAGTCGCTGCCTCGCAGACGACTGTTGGCCGCCAGCATTACATCAATGAAATGGGTAGAACCCCGGTTCGGATAACTGTTATCAATCCAGTCCCTGATTTCGTTGTTTTCACGGACAGTCAACCGTGCCCACGGATCCTCGCCCAGTACCAGTACGTCAAACGTCTGAGCCCACACACCCTGCTCGTAATAAAGGCTGACCACAGAGGCTTCAATAACGAAGTCCCCTGCTGCCTTCGCCTCATAATCGAAGTAAGCCCAACCTTGTTCATCAGTAACGGTGGCCGCCAACACCCCGTGCTCGGCGGTCGCCCAGTTCACCGTAAGCCCGGCAAATGGCTGGCCGGTGTAATACGACGCTACTTGCACACCCAAACGGACACTTTGCTCAATCAACGGGTAGTAAGCGGCCTCGACCACCTCACGAAAAATCAGTCGATGATGCCCCAGCGATACGGGGATCTCGTAGGCCTGCGCGGTGTAACGGTTGCGCAAGCTCAGGGTGAATTCGTAGTCCTGATCATCGATTAACGGGCAATCGAGCGTCCATGGCACGTCCAGCGATTGCGGGGTGTCCCAAGCAGGCGTCGCGACAATCGCGCCCTGCGGGTTATTGTCGATGCTCAATGCAACCGGGGTGCCGTCCCAAGGGTTATCCGGCACAGGTACAAAACCGAGTACGTGGGGTGTGATCAATGCGTCGCTGCCAAAAGCTCCGCCCCTGCTGGCGCCCTGACACAGGTACATTTTGCGCAAGGGCGGGAACGACATGCCGTCCAGCTCAACTTCCTGCAACTCAAGTGGCGCGAGTTTCAACTCGACTTTGACGCGCGTAACCCAGAGTTCGCCATTTGGACTCGAAGACTCTGTCGAGCTGTATATTTCGATGCGCAGCGGCTTTGAGCTTGAGATGTCCGATGTCAGTTCCACTTCATGCAGGGTCGGACTGAAACGCCTCTCTGGCGCTGATCCGAAACCCTCGCGCTGTTGTGCCTGATCAGGTTTACCCACGGGTTTGAGTTCGATGCGGTAATGCTCGATTTCTCCCTGAGAAATCCTCACCCAGCCTGATTGGCTGAAACTGCTTTCCCACAGAAAACTCAGCCAATAAGCACCATTGCTATCAGGATCTCTGGGAAGTGTGACGTCCTGCGTGACACCCGCGCCCTTCGGCGCTTTGATGTGCTTGACAGGCGTGTTGTCGTAATACGCCAGGCCTATGGCAACCGCCCCCGTTTTTGCCCAACAATCGAACCTTTCTTCGAAATCACCGTTGCACACCAGGTTTTCATTCACCTGAACGATAGGATTATTCATGACTGCGCACTCCCTTGCCCTTGCCGGCCAGGCCCTCTTGTGCTGCATTGACCAACTCCTTCACCGAATCGGTAAACGACTGATCTCCGCTCTTGCACGTGTAGCGAATGCGCAAAATGAAATCGTTCATCGAGCGCAGCGTGGCCTCCTGCGGCGGTTCTTTATGCCATGGCCATTTCAGCTCCCAGGCGGACACCACACCGGTATTTTCAAATGGATAGAGCAAACCTTCGTCTGGCTTCGCCGCCGCCATGCCGTTGTCGGCAATACCCACCGACAGGGCGATCTGCTGGCCCGGACGCAAGTTGAACAGCACATCAGAAGGGGCCACTACCCCAGGACCAGGATTGTGCAAGTACTGCACTGACTGCACCGAAGCCCGGCTGGCGGTCATGCTGCCGACCTGCAGCAAGGTCGCGCGCACGTCCTCGAAAGGCCCCGTCAGCACTGGCAAGTCGACTTCCACCGAACTGATCTGCCGGCAGAAATGTCCCGGATAGTCCCGATCGAACAGCAGTTGGGTGAGTTTGAATTCCAGCGAGCCGTTCGTCTGCAATTGCGCCAATGCAGCCTCCCAACTACCAACGCCCTGAGGGTCAGTTGCGTCATTGAACAGGCGACGCAACGAGATGGTTTTCACCAGTTCCAGACGCCGCTCGGTGCGTTGCAAGTACTCACGTTCCATACGCAGCAGGTACGCGCGCAGATGCTCGCCAGCAGTCAAACCGTGGCGTTGATCCTGCCAGACCTGCGGCAAGGGAATATGTGAATCGTAATCGCCGGTTTCGGCGCTCATCGCAGCTTGCGCGCTAAGGCACAGACTGACTACTGCGTCGTAAGCCTGATAGTGCAAGGCCTTGAGCTGGCCCAGCATCCAGCCGAACAATTCGGCATTGGTCGCGCGTTTTTTCAGATAGTTGTACATCGTCAACGCCTGAGCGTTAGCTCGTAGCGTTTGCGCAAGGTTGGTTCTGGCCGCATCAATCGCATGGTTCTGCGCGACGATTTGCGCATCGATGGCCGCAATTTCTGCCAGCGCCTGATCGCGTTGCAGCCCCCACTCATTGCGGCGACGGCGATAGCCTTCGGTGGTAGCTTGCTTGTCGGCATCGATTTGCAGCATCGACGAAGCTATCTCCAGGCCAAAGCAGATGGCATCGGTAACTTTGTCGATACGAAACCCGCCGTTCGCCATACCGAAGATATTGGGCGCGGCCGCCAAGGCCGCGCCTACCGGTTTGAGGATTTTGGCAGTCAGCGCCAGCTCTTTGGACTGGTCCAGGTTTGCCATGACCTGATATTCGACAGCCGACACGTTTTCGTCATAGCGGGCTGCGTAAGCAGCAGCCCGTTCCCGAGCCACTGTCCGGCTCTGCTCAAGCGCCGTCATGCTCGCTTCCAACTGAGCGATGGATTGCTCCTGCATGGTTTTGGCGTAGTTACCCAACTCCACCAGATGGTTTTGCTGCAGCTCTTCCTGCTCGGCACGATCACGCCGCTCAAGCAGATTGAGTACCTGGCTGCCGTAATCCTGCAGAGCCTGCACCGCACGCAAGGCAACCTCGAAGATCGTGCGCCAGCGAAACGCAATCACCACCAGCCGTCCGCCCATCGGTCTGGCGCCACCGACACCACCTGCGGCCAGAGCGCGCAGCAATTGGTTCGGGTCAGTCGGTGGGTTGAACAACGGCAGGAGCATGGGCTTGCCATCAATGGTCAAGTTGTTGCGCAAGTTGTTCATGCGGTACTGCGGCTCGTTGAACCGCGCGAGCAACTCATCATTGATGGGTGCCCTGAACGGCGGACACCCCAACATGCCCAGCATGGGAGCCGTATCGGAGCCGCCCGGAACATCTGCCAGGCTGTAATTCAATGTCTGCTCGAAAGCTTCCAGAGCCGTACGCGTGCAACTTTGGGCCAGAAGGTTCTCCAGCGTCGCGGTCTGCCACAAGTTCACCGTTTGAGTCAGAGGCGGTTTGCCCATCAATGATCCCGCTTGTACATAGCACAGCTTTGCCGCCACCAGGCTTTCGCGGGTCAGTTGGCGGTAATGCCAGTCCCCCCAGGCCATGAGGTTCTTCACATATTCGATGAACATCAGCAGCCTCAAATGCACAGGCGCCGAATATCCAATCGCATCCGGGTCGGCGGGCGCCGCGGCTTCACAACCGGCATGCCCCAGATCGTTGATCAAGGGGCGGCAGCGCCAGAAACGTGGTTTCTCGGGTACCGAGTTGCTATCGGCAGGGGCCCGGGGATCGAAAATGAAATGCAACCACGTCTGTGCTTCGGCAAACCGCTCTTCATCACGCAAGCGTGTCGCGATCAAATGCGGCAGATGGAAAAACAGCTCCCAGAAAAACAGACCGTTGGCACCGTCGAAAGCGCCATTGCGTTCCGTGAAATCAACATCGGTAGGCGGCGGCTCTGACAGATGCTGGGAGTCCCAATTAATCAGCGTCGCAGGAGAGACAGTGGAGCGTGTGACCAACTCGGGACCGAACAGCGAATTGAGCCGAACGTAGCGCAACGCCCAGTCATCACCGAGTTGAAAGTCGAGGAACTGGGCGGCATCCGTGGTGTTTTTAAGCAGCGTTGGCGCGCGGAAATACGGGAGATCGACAATCGTCAGAGCAAACTGTTTACCGCCAAAGCCTTCAGTATCATTCCTTAGAGTGAACTTGACGTTGTTCCAGGTCCCCTTTGGTCGAGTGAAGGTACCCAAAAAATTCATTGTCCAACCGCCGGCTGTAGGCACCGAACGCATCACCGGCACCGGGTCACCACCGGCGGAATTCTCCAACTGCAAGGTGAAGTTTGTATTCTTCTCTGACAAACCTGTGGGCCTGCAAAAGCCCTCAACCGTCAGCTCGTCTTTGTCACCCACTCGCATGGCGAAGACGTTCAGCCCCAGAAAAGCTGCCATGGAGCCTGACGGTGACTCACTTGGGACCACAGTAACCTCAAGACCCAAGGGGTGCTGAACCGTCAAGGCAGAAACAAATCGATCATTCTTGGCCATCTCCAGCCAGGTACCACCGTCTTCAACAACGGGGCGCATCAGCACATCGATGATCGCGGTCTCGTTCAAGGCAGCTGTGCCGGTTTTATCATTGTCCAGCAATACCCCGAGCTTGCCTTTGGGATTCTGAGAGTCGACCCACACGGTTGCAATCAGCCAGGCACCCGCAGAAAGATCCTCATCAAACTCGCCATGGTGTAAATTCAAAGGCGCCGACCACTGGCCGTTCTGCCTCATGAAGGCCACATTGATATCCAGCTGATGGGGCACGAATCGGGATCTGTCGTCCTTTGAGGGATCCGCGGGGACGGCTTTGATGATCTCGCCGACCTTGTCCCGCCACTCCGCCCAGACCAGACACAGTCGGCCATTCCAGACCACCGGACGCATGTCCAGCACCCGCCCGGCAGGTTGAATATCCACCGCTTTCCATTCACTCCACGCCGCCGGGTTGACGGCCACACACGTGGGCGTGATCTCGATTTGCGCCTTGCGCCAGAAGTACTGGAACGGCGGCACCCGCTGACGCCCGACAAAGTAATAATCGGCGCGCTCCGGGGTCGTGCCGTCCATGTAGCCACTGACAACATCCAGATCGCAGATCTGTTCGAAGGCTTGCAAGTAATCCTGTAGCGCGGTTTGAACCGAATCGCTGTTCAAACGGGCCTGGTTGAGGTTGTTTTCAAGGGCCTTGAACAGATCCGTCTTACGCTGACGGACGAACGGATTGATGTAGTTTTCCGGGTAGAGCGCGATCATCTGCACTGCGGCCCAGTCCGAGTAGTTATTGTACAGCGCCCAGTTTTCCAGCTGCTCAAAGGGAAACTCGTGGTTTTCGAAACCGGGCTCCATTTTGTTGTACACCGCACTGATATATTGCTGCGCACAACTGATCGCTTCGGCAACCCCCGACGTCTGCACACGAGCACTGTCCAACGGGTCGATGCGCAGCAATTCGAACACGTCCTCCGGGGTCCGCAAAGGCGGGTAACGCTCCGCCTTTACTTGCCCGATGCAATACTCAAGCAACGCGGTACGACGTTTTTCCTGCAACAGGCCAATGTTGTTCGATGTCATGATCCTTGCTCCGTGGAAGAGGTTCCCGAGTCACTGGCGGAAGGCGTTGACGCTTGTTCAAGCGAGTGGCTGCGGCCTTGCGTCACCCCAAACCTGATGGGTTCGAAGAGTGTCCCCAAGCCGCTTGCCAGGCTGCGTATACCGACTTCGAATTCACCGCTGAAATCGCTGGTGATATAAACCGTGGTTTGACCTTGCTGATTGGTGAACCCCTGTGCCGGACGGATCGTTGGCCTTTCTTCGGGATCTGTTTCTACCTCCCAGGCCCAGTCCACCAGCATGTTGGCCCCAAGGTTTCCGTACTGGTCCACCATCGTGGCGTAGAGTGTGATTTCCTGACCAAGCGGCACGACCTCCGTTGGCACCGGAGACATAAGCCCGGTCGGGAAATTCATGCTCTCGGCGTGGGCGATGACGTCGATGCTCACTGCCCACTCAGGCTCGAGCAGGCTCAGGGAAAAATAAAGGCTGTCCGTGCCCAAGACTGTGCCCGGAAAATACTCAGCCGTGAGGACTCCTTCGGGATCGGTGATGCCTGATCTGATGGTCCCTAGCTCGGAGTGCCAATCAACAGCGATGCCTTTCAACGCTGCGCCTCGGGCGTCGGTGAGCGTCATCGTAATGATCGCTTTCTCATCTTTTTTACTAGCGAAGACTTCCGTCGGTTCTACTGCGCAAGTCATCCTGACCAACTGCTTCAGTTCGCCCGGTGCTTGCACGACAGGCACACGCGTCTGGGTCTGACTGAGCAAAGCCAGTTCAGCTGCCTGGGCATAGGCCTCGCTGGCATCGGTTGTCTCCGGCAAGGTACCGATCCGCAAAATGGTCCGGGCATCCATACCGGTCTGCATCGACAACTGGTAAACGCGTATCAGCAGATCCAGTTGTTCCAGGGTTTTCAACACTTGGGTTTCAGGATCGATATGGCGAACACATTCGCTGACTTCCTGCGCGCTCCAGGCAAAGAATTCAGCCAGTTTGATGGCTGCTGCCTGCTGCACCACCCGCAATGCATCCTCGCTGGGTCGGGCAGGAAGCGAATGGACCTGACGCAGATAGTCCAGCAATTTCTGTTCCGGCTGTGCACTCATGCTGAACGCGCGGGTCAGCGTGGTCATCGCGTAAAGTACGCGCACCGAGAACACATATTTTTGAGAGGGATCGATGATGATGATGCTTTGGTCGATCCACGCCTCATATCCATAATCCAGATAATCCCGGAGCAGGGCCGCACTCAAACCCAGCATTGAAACGACTTCGGCGCGCTGGCGCACAACAGCCAGCAATTCGAGTAAAGGATCTGAAGGTTCGTCGCGCCTGCGCTGCGTCGCTGGCGGTTCGAGGTCAGTGCGGTCATACACCTGGCGCAACAGTTGGTACACCGAAGCATCGACCCAGTTCAGCACCAGAACGGCCAATTCGCCCTCGATGCCGGCGTAGACTGCCAGCGACTCCCTGACCAGCGACACTTGAGCGTCTCTGGCCTGCAGAAGAACGGTGAGCATGATCTCGGCCAAGACGCTGACCTGGGCTTCCTCAATGTCCAGGCCGTTCCTGACGGCCCATTCGAGCTTCTCGCGGGCAAAGGCCGAATAATCCTCCGGCGTCATGGCAGTGGCCAGTATCAGCCCATTGACATCGACAACCGGCGCCAGCCCCTCACTGTCAATCGACAGTAAATCCAGCCAGTCGCTTTCTCCGGCCGGCGGAATACCGGCTACGAGAAAAGAATTATTGGATAACCGCGCGCTGGGCAGGAGGGTGCCGATCTTGTCGAAGAACTGCTGGTCCTGCTGGGAGAAATCGCTCAGACGCAGTGGTGCACTCACGTGCTGCAACATCCACAGCACCGACATGTTGCTTTGCTCGCACCATTGCACGCAGGCCTGCATGGCTTCGATCAGGCTCAGCACACCCGGATCGCCAGAGGTGACGTCAATGCGGCTGTCATCAACCGCCACGTCGACAATACGCGGCTTGCCAGCCAGCCCTTTGAGCCAGGTTTCTCCCCCCAGCACACTGAGCATCAACACGCCTTCGACCGGCGTGATATTCAACAGCCGGGGCAGTTTTACCAGACGGTAAAAACTGGAAATGACCGGCGCACTGCGCACCAGATTATCGGTAAGATCATGAGCCTGGGCTATCGCCAATGCCAGGTAGTGGTAAGTCTGAAGATCGATCCCCAAACCACTGCATAGCTGGCTGACCGTCAGATTGTCTTGATCCGATGTCGGTATCAGCGCAAACGGTGTGCCGTCGAGTCTCAGCGGCTCGCGATAATTGTCCTGATTGTTGAAGACCTGATCGAACTGCGACAGGGCATCACCGCGACCGTACAGTGACAGTTCATCGAGAAACACGGCGAAATCCGCCGCCGTGCAGTTGTAGCGTTCACGCAGTCGCTGAAACAGACCCAATGCATGGATCACGTTGACCGAAATCGCCCACACCTCAGGCTTTTCGGCTCCACGCGCTTGCGCCCTGATTGCTGCCACCAACAGGGCGTCAGTCTGCTCAGGGGACAGATTCAGCCATTTGTCCAGGCGCAACTTGCGGTTGAGTCGATCAAATGTATTCAAGCCTCTTGGGGTATTGGGATTAACGATTATCCGATGAAAATTATTCCCTGACTGCGTGGTGATACCGATAGCGGGGTGAGCATTATCATTGATGTAAACCGAGCCGGATCGACCACCTTCCGGGACATCGGGCTTTTCAGGGTATTCGACATTGTCCGAGCGCCGCGGCGCATAGTCCCCAACCGAAAAAAGACTTGTAACCTCCTCGGCCACAAGATTCGTACGTTGAGCCAAAAAAAATATCTGATTGAGATTCAGATACTCAGTGTCTTCGGTGCCAAAGTTCTCCAGATAGAACTGATACCTATCTTCGGGATATGTGTATTCCTCAGTAAGCAGCCGCTGCTGGTAAGGGCCCAGCCGAGAGGCATGCGCCAGAGCAGCAGCGGCAAGCCTGGTCAGGGGCGCGGAGTGCAAGAAGTTGGGGAATTTGCCGTCAACGATGTTGGCAAAATCCCCCACTGATCGTCCGCTGAAACCCGCAACCCCATCAACCGTGACCCAATGCTGGTAATACGGCAGACCGTTGGGATAGCGTGCTGTAATCAATGCCTGTTCAATTGGAACCTCCGTGTTCGCAGCGATGAACGCCTGTAGCACGCGTACGATCACGTCGACTGATGACTCCGGCGCGTTCACCGCTTTACTGTCGACCGTCAACGTCATCAAATCCGTGCGACGCTCATGCAACGGCAGCTTGCTGTCGTCACCAACGGATTCGATCAAGTCGCGAATCAAGCGATACAAGAAGACCAGATACGCCGAAGGCCCGAACATGGACTCCAGAGAATCCGAGGGGCACTTGGCTCTCAATTGCAGATCGAATATTCGCTCCAGTTGCGGCCCGTCAACGAGCGACATCAAACCACTGGACGGTCCTGTCGACCCGGCGTTGTCCCTCTTCACAGGATGTTCAATAAACCGACGCCGCACATAGCTCGCCAGGCTGTTGGCCCGGCGCAAAAAGCGTCGCGCCTCTTCCTGCTCAAGTCCGTACTCGCCGACCAGCAACGGAATACCCTTTTCGACCAGTGGGAAAAACGATCCCCCCTCCTCAACGTAACTCCAGAGTTTAGAAAGCCGGTTTTGCGCAGTGGACGTTTGCTGACCAAACAGCTGAATGAACAACTGCGCAGCGGGACGGAGTGAATCAGCCATGGTCACATTCCTTGAGTCGATAACGGGCCCGGTCCGCCTGACTGTCTTGTCAGGCGGACCTAGCTTTCCATAAGGATTTAGCGCTTGAACGCAGCAGCCGCCAACTGTCAGAAGTGACAGGTTTAATGCCCGTTCATCGGAAATTTACAAGCGTGATTTATCCGTCGGTGCTGATTCGATTTCAAACCGCTCACTGGCGATCCAGTCGGAACCCAGCGGATCGCTATCGCTTGGTTGCAGCTTGAAACGGCACCAGTTGCCACCCAACGGTAGCGCTTGGTCAGACAGGCCTTGCCAGTCAGGGTCGACCTGAATCGACGCTGCCCATGTCTTGTCCGGGTTGAACGGGTCGACCAGAACACCGACACCTTGACGGCCCGTGCCGGCAAACAGCACCGGGTTGCTGACCCAGCGTCCCGGCGCGGGTATCTCAATGGTGGGCAGATAAGTTGCCAGCTGAACCGTGCGTTTCGCGCTATCGGATTCAAACCCTTCGTAAGCCGCCACAACTTCCAGCTCATGATTGCCTTCGTTTTGCCCAGGCTTCAGCGTTACCGACCACGTCCGGTTTTCCCGCACCTCGGCGCTTGCCTGGTCGCTACCCAGCGTCACGGTCACGGTGTCGCCGGGCGTCGCGAAACCCGACACCACGACCCGTCGGCCGACATGGTCATCGGCAGTCGGGGTTTCGATAAACGGAGTCGCCGGCACGACCTTGTAACGCAAACGCTCATTGGGCTGAGAGCGTTGTGGAGTGCCATTGTGGACGAAGGTTTGAAAAGCCCAGATGGTTGTGATTCCCACCGGCAAACTCACTTCGGCTTCCCAGTTGTCTGATGCGTTCACCTCAATATCCGTCAGCAATGGCTCAGTAGCGCCTTCCAGCCAGACCTCCACCCGCGCGCCAGGTCGGCCAGTGCCAGCAATCTTCGAGGTGCGCGGCGCTTTCCCGCCAGGGATCGGCGTCGTGAATCGAGGCGGCGGCACCACCACCTTGAGTTCGTGCACAGCGCTGTTGGTCGACTCTTGCCCGTTAAGTATCTGTTGCGCATGGAGGAAGTAAGGCCTCAGCTCCAGATCGCGTAGTTCGATCGACCATTTGCCCTCCTCAAGCAATTCGAGCGGAGCACCCAGCGTTCTTCCCATCTGGCTGTCATGCAATTGCATCATCGCGCCCTGCATGCCGTTATCACCTTCAATGGTGACGTCGTACCCCACTTCTGTGCCGGATACGGGCGCGACGATGAGCGGTTGCAACATGACTCTGTGGACAGTGAAGGTTTTCGATGCCGGCACTGAAGGGAGATCGACAACGATCTGGGTAACGGTGACGCGGTGGAGGACTCCAGGTTCAAATGCTTTGGTTCGCTGAAATGCCCAGCGCTCACCCTCCACATCCGCTTCGTACTCCAAGCCGTCGTCGCTGAACCGGAGCTTTACCACCGCTCCAGACCAACAAGTGCCACTGAAAATCGGCTCCAGCCCCTCCCCGGAAGGATCATCCAGGCCTGGCGCCAGCGGTGGAATCGTGACGTCCAGGATGAAAGGACGTTGCGAAGGATGATTTCCCAGATGCTGTGTAATGCGCACTTCCCGCGTTTTGGTTGGCCCCCACTCCACCAATGCCGGAGTCGACCATTGGCCATTCACGACCACTACACTTCGTGCAGCCTCGGTTGTATCGGGAAACCTGAGCGAGACGGTGGCGCCTGTGTAACCTTTGCCGCTGAAGACGGGTAGATACTCCTCGGTGTAGCTCGCCTCGGTGATATCCGGCATGTCGTTGTGGACTTCGAATTCAAGCGGCAGCGATTCAATCCAGCCATTGGCGTTGTCGGCGATCTTTTGAATCACCGTCACATCGTAGCTGCCCAGAGGCCAGACAACGGGGGCAGTTTCCCACTCGCCTTGCCCATCGACGCGGACGTTGGGAGGCAAAGGCAGCGAGCCGTTGCTGGCAGAGAACTGGATTTCGGTCCGCAAGTTCTTGTCGTAATGACCGATACCGGAGAACTTCAAGCGTGTATCAGGAAGAAAGGTGACATCAGGCTCTGCCAGTTTGGGAGGCCGGATCCGGAAATCTCGAGGCGCGCTGCGAGGTGAAGGGACATTGTCCAGAGTTTGTATCGCTACGAGTGAAGCGGGTCCAGGCTGGACATTTACCGGCACTCTCCAGGTCCCAGCCGAAACCGCGGCCTCCCCCACGTGCTCTGATCCCAAATCCATGTAAACAGCCAGGGTGGCACCCTGGATGGCCAAATCACCTGAAAGGTCAAACGATTGAGACTGTAGCGTACCCGCCGCCGGATCTAAAATAACGGGCGAAAGGTTAACCGTGAGATCGACAGGGTTAGAAAGCAATGTCGATTTGTCGAACGTTTGTTCTGCGACCAGTATGAAACTTCCCCATGAGAGCGCTTTGGTCAGCTCTATTTTCCAGTGACCGTCAAACTCTACAATTCCTGAACCATAGCTATCCAGGGGGGTTCCTCGCCGGTAGAGGTTGATACTTGCATAGACTTTACCAGTGCCGGAAACAATCGGTTTTGCCTCACCGATCACTGCACCGCTTACTGGAGATATTATTCGCGGCTCCTCGATTACCGTTAAATTCCATTCCGTGGATTTGGAAGTTTTACCACCGAAAGTCTGTGTCGCATGCAAACTGTGTCTGCCGAGGGGAAGGTTCTCCAATTCGGCAGACCAGGTCCCGTCAAGGTTTGGCGTGCCTTTGAAAGACTTGTCGCCTGTCGTCACCTCAATTACGGGATTATCCCAGGCTCCGGTGCCAGAGATAATTATTGATGAAGAAACAAAACTATTTTGAGGCGGCCAGATAATTACCAAAGGCTTGATGATGCGGAACTGCCCTGAGAAGCCCCAGTCCGATCCCACCATTCCCCCTACGTAACGCGTATGTATTTCCAGACGGTCACTATGTTTTATTTCAGGAATAATGACGTCGTACCATTGCTCGTTCCAGTTTGAGCCTGGATCCATTTCGTACCAATGGTTGCCATTAAGCTTGAAGTGGACTTCACGCTTTGTCAGGTTGTTCGGTATTGTGTTGACCCGAATAGTCAGGGGGAACTGTTGAAGAGTTCCGCTAACATTGGGAGAAAAAGTAGGCGCTGCCCAGCCAAGGGGAAGTTCTGAATCATCCGTCACTGTTCTTTCTCCCGCATTCGCGAATTAAAAACCGACTCCAGAATCAGCGCTCCTGCAAATACCTGTCACCTGTCAAACCTGACAGTCCCGACCAACGGTAACCCTAGTCGACAAGGCGCTTAGAGGCGTCGGGCTTGGTAATGGCTGCAAGGCGCGAGATGGCCGAAAAAAAGCAAAACACAGCATCTGGGGATGGCGATTGCCAGTTGAGTGAGGTGGGCATGTGGCTAGCCGAAAAGGCTGAATAACGAACGGGTGTATGACCCAGCTTGACCGAGCAACTCGTGTTCCAGTGGAGACGCCTTCGCGGGCAAGCCCGCTCCCACAAGATCTGTTACACACCACAAATCGAAGGTAGGCGCGACCTGCTCGCGAAGCTTTTAGCGGGTTTGAATCAGGCCGAAGCCGGCAACGGCTGAAAACTGAAATATCGCTGCAACGCCTGCACCAATTGGCCAAATTCCGGCGGGGCGCGTTGCAGGACGAAGCCGGCGTCGTAGTGCAGCGGCGTGGCGTCTTCATGGCACCACACGCAGCACGCGGTGAAGTCGATCACCTGTTGGCAGCCATCGCTGGCGGGGATTTTCAGGCGTAACTGAAAGTCCACGCCGACCATCATGGGCAATTGGCTGATGAGCATCAGCCCGTCTTCGGAGAGGTTGCCGAGAAAACCGATGGGCTTGTCGGTGACGCTGTTGAACACTCTGAGGAAATACGGCAACTGATGCCGTTCGATCCGTTCGGTAAACATGCGCAGTTCGCCATGCAAGGCTCCGTCACAGAGCCGCACCTTGCTTCGGAACGTGCCTGCATCGCAGGCTCGCTCTCCCCGCTTCCGGTGTGACGGTCGCTACGTCGCCGTCACCTTACAACTGCCAGTCGCAGGTGTTGCTCCGGATTCAGAACGCGGTGCCGAATCCGGGTTATTCGACTATAGCTCAGCTTGTACACACGGCCAGATTTTGTATGACAACTGTCATCAGAAACGAGTCGGGCGCACCACGGCAGCGGCGCTGCGCGTCGGGTAATGGCCCAGGCTCTGCAAGGTTTCCAGACGGGCACGGGCGCGATAGGCGTATTCGCTGTTCGGGTACGAGGCGATGATGAACTGATAGGTCTGTGCCGCGTCGACAAACATTTTCTGCCGTTCCAGGCACTGGCCGCGCATCATCGACACTTCCGGCCACACGTACGGGCGGGCACGGCTGGCGCGTTCGACCTTGGACAGTTCGAGCATGACCTGCTCGCAGTTGCCACGATCGTAGGCGCTGTAGGCGTTGTTCAAATGGTGGTTCATCGACCAACGGGTGCAGCCCGAAACGGCGAGGACGCTGAGGGCAAGGGCGGCAATGGGCAACAATCGCATGGGGGTTCTCCTGTCTTGTGCTCTTTATCGACCCGCGACTGGAAATCTTCAATGCCGCCTTGCACGCTGCAGTGAATCGAGTCGTCAGGATTCAACGGCATCGTTGTGCGGCGCGGACAGCTCGGACGCGAGATGGATTGTGACGACGGGTGAACGTGGCGAGACTTCGCCGTTGGGTGCAACCTCGACAACGTAGAATCCGAACTGCCGCAGGTCTATCAAATTCGACCAGTCGCCACCAGGGCCAACAGCTTGATTGAAAAGCGGACTCAAAGAATCCTTGGTGCTATAAGCGCGCACGGTACTGCCAAGAGTAGCGGTCCCCTTCACGACAAACCGTGCACCTGGTCTATCCCCATTTTGCGGTGAAGTAATCACTGGTGGCTCGAGTGCTTCAGATGCGTCTTTTTTTGCGGTCATGTCGTCATGCCTCTTCGCCTCGCCAACCATAGGCGAGATGCGATTTTTTATACCGACAGGAAAACCGGGTGACACCTGTAAGAAATACCAGTTCCGATGAACGGTGTATTGCCAGGAACGTCGAATTGAAAAACGCTGCGTTCAATAAAGAAAACGATAAGTAGTGCAAACGAACAATGACTACACCCTTCGAGCATAGTAGCCTTCGCTAGCGCTTGAACTCAGGAGTCTTTGCATGTCCGTCCGTCGTACCAAAATCGTCGCTACCCTTGGCCCGGCCAGTAACTCGCCGGAAGTTCTCGAACAGCTGATTCTGGCTGGTCTGGACGTTGCCCGTCTGAACTTCTCCCACGGCACCCCCGACGAGCACAAGGCTCGCGCGAAGCTGGTGCGTGACCTCGCCGCCAAGCACGGCCGTTTCGTCGCCCTGCTGGGTGACCTGCAAGGCCCGAAAATCCGTATCGCCAAATTCGCCAACAAGAAGATCGAGCTGAAGATCGGTGACAAGTTCACCTTCTCCACCAGCCATCCGTTGACCGAAGGCAACCAGCAAGTGGTCGGCATCGACTACCCGGATCTGGTCAAGGACTGCGGCGTGGGCGACGAGCTGCTGCTCGACGACGGCCGCGTGGTAATGCGCGTGGATACCGCCACCGCAACAGAATTGCATTGCACCGTGACCATCGGCGGCCCGCTGTCCGACCACAAAGGCATCAACCGTCGCGGTGGCGGCCTGACCGCGCCGGCCCTGACTGAAAAAGACAAGGCCGACATCAAGCTCGCTGCAGAAATGGAAGTCGACTACCTCGCGGTGTCCTTCCCGCGTGACGCTGCCGACATGGAATACGCCCGTCAACTGCGCGACGAAGCCGGCGGCACTGCCTGGCTGGTGGCGAAGATCGAACGCGCTGAAGCCGTAGCGGACGACGAAACCCTCGACGGCCTGATCAAGGCATCCGACGCGGTGATGGTTGCCCGTGGTGACCTCGGTGTGGAAATCGGCGACGCCGAACTGGTCGGCATTCAGAAGAAAATCATTCTGCACGCACGCCGCCACAACAAGGCGGTGATCGTCGCGACCCAGATGATGGAGTCGATGATCCAGAATCCGATGCCGACCCGCGCTGAAGTGTCCGACGTAGCCAACGCCGTACTCGACTACACCGACGCCGTGATGCTGTCCGCCGAATCCGCCGCTGGTCTGTACCCGCTCGAAGCCGTGCAGGCAATGGCGCGCATCTGCGTCGGCGCCGAGAAGCACCCGACCGGCAAGACCTCCAGCCACCGTATCGGCAAGGAATTCAGCCGTTGCGACGAAAGCATCGCGCTGGCCACCATGTACACCGCCAACCACTTCCCGGGCGTCAAAGCGATCATCGCTCTGACCGAAAGTGGCTTCACTCCGCTGATCATGTCGCGTATCCGCTCCTCGGTGCCGATCTACGCCTTCACCCCGCACCGCGAAGCCCAGGCCCGCGCAGCAATGTTCCGTGGCGTGTACACCATTCCGTTCGATCCGGCTTCGCTGGAACCGCACGAAGTCAGCCAGAAGGCCATCGACGAGCTGACCAAACGCGGCGTTGTGGAAAAAGGCGACTGGGTCATCCTGACCAAGGGCGACAGCTACCACACCACCGGCGGCACCAACGGCATGAAGATCCTGCACGTGGGCGACCCGCAGGTCTGAGTGACGCGCTGAAAAACAAGAGCCCCGGCATGTGAGTGCCGGGGCTTTTTGTTTTCTGCTCTGGAAAATGTGCCGATTGATCCGGCCTCTTCGCGAGCAA